>NZ_JAJEPR010000100.1:0-1191 GCF_020686945.1 Fusicatenibacter faecihominis
TGTCTATCCCCTCTGCCTGATGTCTGATATAACAGTCGGAAGGAATATCTTCATCTTTCATTACTGCATCCATAAGAACTGTAAGTGTTTCATTACTGTCATCACAATCACGATATCCAAATCCTGCGGATACATCAGACTGTGGATCGGCATCAACGATTAACACTTTCATATTTTTTTGTGCTAATCCTACTGCTAAATTAGCTGTACATGCGGACTTTCCAGTTCCCCCTTTTTGGTTTACAATAGAAATAATTCTAGCCATTTTTTCATCACCTTTCAATCAATAAAAATGACCGAATCAGCTAAACAGATTTTCATCCATTACGAGCTAATTCGGTCCTGTTTTCGCTATTAAATTGTAATATCATCACTTTCGTGATACAGTAAAAGCATCTCAGATAAAAGCGAATATTTTCTTTCATCTGAATAAGGTTTTTATAAAAGATAGGCCTTTCCTTCATAAATTTGTTGATTCGTTGCAAGTTTTTTTCAGGACCAAATCGCCTCAACCCCTTGTATTTACTGGGTTTCCGTTGATTTAGTCTTATTTTATCATCATCATCACCGATACGCATTCCGGTCCAGTACAACAGAAGAAACGCCATTCTTGTCTCCGGTTTATCACTTACAGTCTCCAGAAAATCATTAAACTCTTCCTGCATCCAAAAATCCTTCGGTTCTCCTTTGCTCTTGCCTATCGCTCCTGCCTTCCTGCAGGGATTATCCTGCAGGTTATAATATCGCATAGCATAATTGAAGATTGCAGTCAGCTGGCAGTTCACTGTTTTCAGATAAGTAGGAGAATATCCTTTTCCATTCTTATCCTTATACGTCAGCAACTCATTCTGCCATGCACGGACATCTGCCACCGTAATTTCACTGAGAATCTTCTTTTCAAAATAAGGCTTGATTTTCAGGTCGATAATATATCGCTTCGTGTACATAGTGTTTTCTCTGAGACGTACATCCATATCTTTGTAATAAATCTCCAGAAAATTTCCAAATTCAATATCCACACCCTGGCTCTGCTGTTGCAGAAAATCTCTTTCCCATTCCTTAGCTTCACCCTTGGTCCTGAATCCTCTTTTCTGTTTTCTTTTTCGGTTTCCCCGCCAGTCTTTGTAATACACCTGTACTTTCCAGTTTTTTCCTTCTTTGTAAACCCCCATTACTAATCCTCAACTTTCA
>NZ_JAJEPR010000101.1:0-1189 GCF_020686945.1 Fusicatenibacter faecihominis
TGCTCATCACAAGTGGCAATCGCCTGTCTGTTCAATTCCCTTGTAATATCTGCAAAACTTGTTCCTTCCGCTGCCATCCGAAAAATCATTTTCACGACTTTTGCAGCCTCCGGATCAACTTCCAGTCTTCCGTCTTTTCCTTTTTTATAGCCATATCTGGCATTTACTGGAAGGCGTGTACCATTTCTCGTTCTTGTCTGCAATGCTGATGAAATTTTCTTGGACAAATCCAGGCTATACATATTGTATACCAGATTCTGCAATGCTACATTCATTCCACCAGTCATTCCGCTGCTTGCTGCACTGTCATAGCTGTCATTAATCGAAATAAATCGAATCTGTAAAAGTGGAAAAATATATTCAATATAAAATCCAACTTCCAGATAGTCTCTTCCGAATCTGGAAAAGTCTTTTACAACTACACAGCCGATTTCTCCGCTTTTCATGTCATCCTGCAGCTGTTGAAATCCCTGCCTTTTAAAATGAGTACCGCTGACACCGTCATCCACATATTCCAGGATATCTGCCTCAGCAACACCTAACTGATCAATCACAAATGATTTTAACAGAATTCTCTGAGAAGTTACACTGTCGCTCTCTTTTTTGGCTCTGCCATCTACATTGTCATCTTCTGCGGATAAACGGATGTAAACAGCTGTTTTTCTATGATCTGTCATCTTGACTGTGCCTCCTTCTCTTTCTTTAATTTCTGTAAATCTGCAAACTGATCGTCATATACCAGCTTGATCTCATAATCATACTTACCATGGATAATAATTGAATCCACAAAGGCATCTGCCATTTCTTTTGTCAGCTTACGCTTTGACATATAAGTATGTATCACATTTCCCCAGCCTTCTTCAATGTGATAATCCTGGGAATACCGAACCTGTGCCGCCAATACTGTGTCCAGACGGCTCTTGATATTCTCAATTTCATTGGAATAGATTCGAGAAAACTGTATGTATTCTTCTTCTGTAATCAAACGTTCAGAATAATCTTCATATAAATCCGATTTACGCTTACTGATACGGCTTAGTTCCCGTCGAAGTTTCCCCACCTCTTTATCCAAAAGCAGGTACTGTGTCTGATTTTTGGAAGCCGCATTCATCTCCTGAATCATTTTTTCTGTATCCAATACGGTTTTCATATGCGTTTGGATCAGGCGAAGAACATCGTCATCCACATA
>NZ_JAJEPR010000102.1:0-1189 GCF_020686945.1 Fusicatenibacter faecihominis
TGCTCATCACAAGTGGCAATCGCCTGTCTGTTCAATTCCCTTGTAATATCTGCAAAACTTGTTCCTTCCGCTGCCATTTTAAAAATCATTTTCACAACTTTTGCAGCCTCCGGATCTACTTCCAGCCTTCCATCTTTTCCTTTTTTATAGCCATATCTGGCATTTACCGGAAGGCGTGTACCATTTCTCGTTCTTGTCTGCAATGCTGATGAAATTTTCTTGGACAAATCCAGGCTATACATATTGTATACCAGATTCTGCAATGCCACATTCATTCCACCAGTCATTCCGCTGCTTGCTGCACTGTCATAGCTGTCATTAATCGAAATAAATCGTATCTGTAGAAGTGGAAAAATATATTCAATATAAAATCCAACTTCCAGATAGTCTCTTCCAAATCTGGAAAAGTCTTTTACAACTACACAGCCGATTTCTCCGCTTTTCATGTCATCCTGCAGCTGTTGAAATCCCTGCCTTTTAAAATGAGTACCGCTGACACCGTCATCCACATATTCCAGAATATCTGACTCAGCTACACCCAGCTCATCAATTGCAAATGATTTTAACAGAATTCTCTGAGAAGTTACACTGTCGCTCTCTTTTTTGGCTCTGCCATCTACATTGTCATCTTCTGCGGATAAACGGATGTAAACAGCTGTTTTTCTATGATCTGTCATCTTGACTGCGCCTCCTTCTCTTTCTTTAATTTCTGTAAATCTGCAAACTGATCGTCATATACCAGCTTGATCTCATACTCATACTTACCATGGATAATAATTGAATCCACAAAGGCATCTGCCATTTCTTTTGTCAGCTTACGCTTTGACATATAAGTATGTATCACATTTCCCCAGCCTTCTTCAATGTGGTAATCCTGGGAATACCGAACCTGTGCCGCCAATACTGTGTCCAGATGGCTCTTAATATTCTCAATTTCATTGGAATAGATCCGAGAAAACTGTATGTACTCTTCTTCTGTAATCAAACGTTCCGAGTAATCTTCATATAAATCCGACTTACGCTTACTGATTCGGCTTAGTTCCCGTCGGAGTTTCCCCACCTCTTTATCCAAAAGCAGGTACTGTGTCTGATTTTTGGAATCTGCATTCATTTCCTGAATCATTTTTTCTGTATCCAATACGGTTTTCATATGCGTTTGGATCAGGCGAAGAACATCGTCATCCACATA
>NZ_JAJEPR010000103.1:0-1045 GCF_020686945.1 Fusicatenibacter faecihominis
ATCCGCAGCTGTTTGATCTGATCCATGTCCCTGAAAATCTTATTTTCAAGAAAAAGAAAGTTTTCATGGATCTGATACGTTCCTTCCATATATTTTTTTAATGCCTTTGGAAGGGACAGGCGGACTTTCTCCGTATCCCGCTCATGCACGATCCCCATCTGCATATAGGTAATGGGAATTCCATCCTGCTTAAACCGCGGCAGTCTGGGCGACTCAATTCCACCGGACCTTTTCAAGGCATAAAAAGACTTCCATGCCTTATCCAGCAGCCTGCAGACTTCCTGGGCAGTCTGGGACGGGAGCTGTTTATACCACAGATCTTCTTTATGGGCTTTTTTCTGATAATACCAGTCCGGATATTGCCCCAGCCCTGTTTCTTTGTAATGCTGGCGCTCATAATTACAGACATTCCAGAGCTTGGATGCTGCGTAGCACATATGTCCGATGAGATTCGCATATTCACAGCTGATCTTTATGGATGTTTTCTTTGACAGCAGCATTTCCTCTCCTCCATAGTATCAGTAAGCTTTGCTCTGATGTTCGATATACCTGCGGATATTTTCTTCCGATACCGATCCGACCGTTTCCACATAATAGGAATGATTCCACAGCTCTCCTTTCCACAGCTGGTTTCTTATTTCCGGAAAACGTTCGAACAGCTTCCTGCCGGTGATTCCCTTCAGATATTTCACGATCGCAGTTATGGATAATTTCGGAGGGGCTGATACAAAACAGTGGACATGATCTCCCTCACCACATTCAAACAAATGAACGGTAAATCCCTTATCCTCCGCAATCTCCTGTACCAGTTTCTGAAGATATGCTTCAATCTCTGCATTTAATATCTTCCGCCGGTATTTTACTGACCATACCATATGGTAATTAATATTGCACACACAAGTGCGGTAAT
Organism: Fusicatenibacter faecihominis; assembly: GCF_020686945.1. Lineage (NCBI taxonomy): Bacteria > Bacillati > Bacillota > Clostridia > Lachnospirales > Lachnospiraceae > Fusicatenibacter > Fusicatenibacter faecihominis. Next base: position 911 of record NZ_JAJEPR010000103.1, read on the forward strand.
ATTTAAGATTTTCTTTCATACATATAGTATATCATAACGCGAATAATATTGCAATAGGATATCGAACATATTTTCTCTTTATAAAGTTGGATACAACTGTTTTAGAACCTTTTAGAACATATATTTCTTATTTAC
>NZ_JAJEPR010000104.1:0-1042 GCF_020686945.1 Fusicatenibacter faecihominis
GTAAATAAGAAATATATGTTCTAAAAGGTTCTAAAACAGTTGTATCCAACTTTATAAAGAGAAAATATGTTCGATATATTGCAATATTATTCGCGTTATGATATACTATATGTATGAAAGAAAATCTTAAACATTACCGCACTTGTGTGTGCAATATTAATTACCATATGGTATGGTCAGTAAAATACCGGCGGAAGATATTAAATGCAGAGATTGAAGCATATCTTCAGAAACTGGTACAGGAGATTGCGGAGAATAAGGGATTTACCGTTCATCTGTTTGAATGTGGTGAGGGAGATCATGTCCACTGTTTTGTATCAGCCCCTCCGAAATTATCCATAACTGCGATCGTGAAATATCTGAAGGGAATCACCGGCAGGAAGCTGTTCGAACGTTTTCCAGAAATAAGAAACCAGCTGTGGAAAGGAGAGCTGTGGAATCATTCCTATTATGTGGAAACGGTCGGATCGGTATCGGAAGAAAATATCCGCAGGTACATCGAACATCAGAGCAAAGCTTACTGATACTATGGAGGAGAGGAAATGCTGCTGTCAAAGAAAACATCCATAAAGATCAGCTGTGAATATGCGAATCTCATTGGACATATGTGCTACGCAGCATCCAAGCTCTGGAATGTTTGTAATTATGAGCGCCAGCATTACAAAGAAACAGGGCTGGTGCAATATCCCGACTGGTATTATCAGAAAAAAGCCCATAAAGAAGATCTATGGTATAAACAGCTCCCGTCCCAGAGCGCCCAGGAAGTCTGCAAGCTGCTGGATAAGGCATGGAAGTCTTTTTATGCCTTGAAAAGGTCCGGTGGAATTGAGTCGCCCAGACCGCCGCGGTTTAAGCAGGAGGGGATTCCCATTACCTATATGCAGATGGGGATTGTGCATGAGCGGGATACGGAGAAAGTCCGCCTGTCCCTTCCAAAGGCATTAAAAAAATATATGGAAGGAACATATCAGATCCATGAAAACTTTCTTTTTCTTGAAAATAAGATTTTCAGGGACATGGATCAGATCAAACAGCTGCGGAT
>NZ_JAJEPR010000010.1:0-108123 GCF_020686945.1 Fusicatenibacter faecihominis
CGCCTCATTCCTCCGCCTTGCATATGAAGAAATCATCCTGCGTCAATATAGCAGATACTTAATTTTCACTGTACTAGGTACGGGTGGTCAGGCATGTATGAAACGGGAAAGCCCTGCATATAGTAGCCTTGAGAGAAGGGCAGGAGCGATGAATTTGGCTGATTACAGACGGTTTGTCTCCTACATTTATGCATACAGAAACGGAAAAAAAGAGAAGAATACGGGCTTTGCAAAAGTGGAAGCCAGAAAGAGAAATTTAAGGATAAGCATTCAGCTGGAAGCCTCTGAAAACCGGGAGACCAGTTTGGATGCTTATGGTTTTATAAGGAAAGGGGAAAAAAACTTCGGGATCTTTCTTGGGGAGATGCAAAAATCTTCCGGGCCCCTCTATTTTCTGAAGGTGGAAACCGACACCGATAACATAAAAGGAAGCGGTCATAGCCTGAATCAGTTCTCCGGTCTCTGGATCAAAGGAGAAGCAGGGGAGAATTACATCACGATCTGGGATGACGAGCCGGTGAAGCGGATGGATCTGGAAATTGAGATGGAAGAGGAGGAGCAGGAACGCATAGAGCCTGTTCCAGCAGCACCAGAAGTGGAGTTTGAGAAGCCCCTCAACGGCGTCCGGGCCCAGGAAGCGGAGCTCATCGCGGGGCTGGAGGCTTCTGAGACGGATCTTCCAGAAACGGATCTGGAGCCCGACGAGGCCTGTGTACCGGAAGAAATCATGTCAGATCCGGCTGCAGGCGAGTCTCCAAATGATCGGGAGCAGGAAGTAAAAGCTTCGGGGGAAACAGGTCAGGAGGCTGTACAGAATCAGGCATCAGATCAAGAAAAAAAAGACGCTTCCTGCGAGGTGGACGAAACTGCGGTCGAGCAGGCATCAGAACCAGAGCCGCCGGCAGTTAAGCTTACAGCTTCGGACACTGTATACACGGAGCATTACGCCAGTCTTTGGGAGCGTCTCTCACCGGCGTACGCCCACCGAAATCCCTTTCAGGACGGCGAAGCCACTGATGCCATACTGATCTCGCCGCGCGAGCTGCATTTCTTCTGCTGTAAAGGCTGGAGCGCCGCGAAAAACAGCTTCATCTACCACGGCTACTACAACTTCCACCATCTTCTTTTCGGAAAAACCGCCGATGGCACTTTCTTCCTCGCAGTTCCCGGCACTTACTCGCCCCAGGAGCAGCGAATGGCCGTCTCCTTTGGCTTTCCCCTTTTTAAGGAAAGCCAGGATAAGGCTCCGGCCTGCCGCCGTGGCTACTGGTGCCGTCTGCTTTAAAACTTTGATTTTCTCGATATTCAGAAAGCACCCTCCGGTCTGACGTAAGCCCCTTTAAGCTTCGAAGGGAAAGGCGGCCAGCCTGTCCCTTCGAAATTTTACTCAATCCCCCTGACTTCCACCACCGGAATTTTTTCTCTAAGAATCGCTGCAAACCTCTCCAGCTCCTCGCGGCTATAGCTGCTGTAATTTCCAGGTTTTAAGATATGCTCCGAGTCGCGGTAAGCCTGAAGATAATAGCGTCTGGCGCCAGCCAGCCAGTTCCGGATCGCCACAAAATCTTCCTGTTCATGCAGTTCCCGCACAACGGTGGTGCGAAATTCATAATCAAGATTCCCCTCCATCAGAAAAGCGGCAGTTTCCTCCACAGTAGCCAGCAGTTTTTCACTGGAATTTCCCGCGAGCCGTGCATAGTGTTCCCGGGAGCTCTTGATATCCATGGCCACATAGTCGATGAGCTTTTCTTCGGTAAGCTTCCGGACAATGGCCGGATGCGTGCCGTTGGTGTCGAGCTTGACGAGATAGCCCAGCTCCTTGATGGAGCGGATCAACTCCGGAAGCTCCGGTTCCAGGGTGGGTTCGCCGCCGGTGATACAGACGCCGTCCAGCACCCGCCGCCTTTTTTTCAGGAAGGCGAGGACGTCATCCTCCGGAATCACCGGTTCTTCATCCGGACGGAGAACCAGACCAGCGTTCTGGCAGAAGGGACAGCGGAAATTGCAGCCGCCAAGAAAGATTGTCGCGGCAGTATAGCCGGGATAATCCAGCAGAGTTAAAGTTTGAAATCCATGTATCTTCATAATCACAGAATCCTGCCGCCAAAGTGTTTTGAAAGCAGGAGTTTCCTTTCTTAAAAAAATATATAGTCCATTCAGGTTTGTATTTGATCCTTACTGGTGAGTTCGAGTAATTCCAGTATACCCCCTTTCCTCAAAAACGCAATGCATCAGACCAAAACTTTCTTCCCCTGCTTGCCATCCCTCCTATTTCCGTTTATACTTGACACCAGAAAAACATTTCACCGAAAGGCATTTTTATGACAGAAATACAAAACACAGATGAAACATACATGCGGGAGGCCCTGAAGCAGGCGAAAAAAGCCCTGGCCCTTGGGGAGGTGCCCATCGGCTGCGTCATCGTCCATGAGGGGAAAATCATCGCCCGGGGTTACAACCGCCGTAATACAGACCAGAGCACCCTTTCCCACGCTGAGATCACGGCCATCCGAAAGGCAGGAAAAGTCTTAAAAGACTGGCGGCTGGAGGGCTGTACCCTCTATGTGACGCTGGAACCCTGCCAGATGTGCGCCGGGGCTATTGTCCAGGCGAGGATTCCGCGGGTGGTCATGGGAAGCATGAACCCGAAGGCGGGCTGCGCGGGTTCCATCATTAACTTACTGGAAATGAAAGCCTTTAACCATCAGGTGGAGGTCACAAGGGACGTGCTTCGGGAGGAGTGCAGCGCGATTCTTCAGACTTTTTTCAGTGAAATGCGGGAAAAACAGCGGGCGAAACGCGCTCCGGGCACACTGATCCGAAGTCTCCGGGGAGGCCTTCCGGGCTACACGATTGTGGAAGGCTCCGAGGAAAATGCTGAGGATATCCAGAAGCTTATGGCCGGAAACGAAGAATATTTCCGTTTGGTAAAAGAAAAACTTCCCACCCTGGAAGGCGCCAGAGAAAGCTATACGATCCTGCCGCCGAACACAAGCCGTGAGCAGAAAATCTTCGCCGTTTTTTATAAGAAGGGAAAATGTACGGCAGTCCTCGATTTTATTCAGGGCTACCCGAAAGAATCTGTCGGTTTCATCGGCCTGTTCATGTTGGCCGCGGACTGCCAGGGCAAAGGCATCGGAAAGAAAATGTTCCGCCATATCCGTGAGGCCGCCGAGAAGGCTGGCCTTGAAAAACTCCGTCTGGGCTGCTATGCCGCCAACGAACCCGGCCGCATCTTCTGGGAAAAACAGGGCTTTCAGCTTGCAGAAATCCAGAAAAAAGACGGACAGAAACTGCTGGTGCTGGAACTTGCATTAAAAAACAGAAATACTGCTTTACACTGACAGAAAAACCTGTTACAATCCCATCTTTGACAGTTGGAAAGATAAAAAATGGCTACTAACCCAGTAAACATTCAAGGCTTTGCGGTATTTTTTTGAATTTTAATGTGTCAAACTCCCGATTGTCATCGATACGGAAAACGGCTTCATCCGCCTGAAACTGGCCGTGGATCTGGCCCGGAAACTGAAGGCAGATTACTTTAAACTGGAGGATCTGAACGCCGAGACACTGGCCGGTGTTGTGAGCGAGACTGTAAAATTCAGTTGACAAGTACTTATTTTTCAGTTACAATAGTCCGGAATCAATTTTGTCATAAAGCTTCCGCGCAGCCGGAGAGTTAGCGGTGCTCTGAACCTGCAATCCGCTATAGCAGGGGTGATACCAATCCGAGGACTTTTCGTTGTGGGGCTGCCTTTTATAAGTGGCGTTGACGTCTGGGTCTTACGCAACAGGACTCTGTGAACCGTGTCAGGGTAGGAATACAGCAGCACTAAGCAGATACTCCTGTGTGACGTAAGGCAGCCTGGGCTGAGCTGGCTGTAGGAGTAACGCCTGTGGCGTATTTTCGAAGTGCGGTGCGCGGATTAAAATATAAACCAACAGAAAAAAGGGAGTAGCTGCCAGGCTGTTCCGTCAGGAGCAGAATGGTACATGATGGCGTCAGGACGATAGAAATATCCGCGTCATGTAAGCGATTAGCGAGACTTTTGTCTAAGATATACACTATGCTTAGGTAAAGGTCTTTTTTGTATTCAAAATCCCTTTTTCACCACAAAACGGAGGAGAACTATGGAAGAACAGAATCAGAACTGGAAGGATGTTATTTACGAACAGGTTCCGGAAAAAGAAAACAAACCAAAGAAGAACAAAAGCAAAAAAATGAAGCACATGAAACTGGTTGTGGGAGCCGCCATCGCGGCAGGCGTCCTTGTGCCGGCGGTCTTTGGATCCTTTTATCAGATTCAGGAGCAGGAACAGGCCGTGCTGGTGACCTTCGGTAAACCAAAAGCCGTGACGGAGACAGGTCTTCACTTCAAGCTTCCTTTTATTCAGGAGGTTCGGAAGGTGAACACCACAATCCAGGGTTTTCCGGTGGGCTACACCGAGGAAAACAACGAGATGGTGGAGGCGGAGAGTATCATGATTACCTCCGATTATAACTTTATCGACGTGGATTTCTTCGTGGAGTACCGGATTTCCGACCCGGTGGCCTATCTTTACGGATCGAGAGAGCCGGAGCAGATCCTGAGAAATATTTCTCAGAGCTGCATCCGAAACGTTATCGGAAGCTATGTGGTGGACGATGTCCTGACCACCGGAAAAAGTGAGATCCAGGCGAAGATCAAAGAGATGATCATGGCACAGCTGGAGCAGCAGGAGATCGGCCTCATGCTCACGAATATCACGATGCAGGACTCCGAGCCCCCGACAACAGAAGTGATGGAGGCCTTTAAAAAGGTAGAAACGGCCAAACAGGGCAAGGAGACGACCCTCAATAACGCGGAGAAATACCGGAGCGAGAAGCTTCCGGAGGCAGAAGCCGAGGCAGACCAGATAATCAAAAATGCCGAGGCCGCGAAACAAACCCGCATCAACGAGGCGGAAGGCCAGGTGGCCCGTTTCAACGCCATATATGAAGAATACAGGAAAAATCCGGAGATCACGAAAGAGCGGATGTACTACGAAGCCATGGAGACGGTGCTTCCGGATGTGAAACTGGTGATCGACAGCGGCGACGGCGTAGAAAAAGTCCTTCCCCTGGAAAAATTTTCCGGTGGAGAGACCGTGACAGCCGATACAGAAGACAATAATGGAGGAGAATAAACATATGAAGAAGAAAATGGCAGCAGGCCTTGGAATTTTTACAGTCGGAGCGATCGCTCTGGCCTCGTCCCTGACGGTGGCCCAGCAGAACGAATATCAGCTGGTCCGTCAGTTTGGTAAGGTAAAACGAATCATTGAGGAGCCCGGCATTTACTTTAAAGTGCCCTTTGTGGAGTCGGTGTCCACCCTGCCGAAGGAGACGCTGATCTACGATCTGACGCCCTCGGACGTTATCACGAAGGACAAAAAGACGATGATCTGCGACAGCTACGTTTTATGGCGGATCGAGGATCCGCTCAAATTTGCCCAGACCCTGAACTCCTCCCTCAGCAATGCGGAGAGCAGGCTGAATACAAGTGTATACAACGCCACAAAGAACGTGATCAGCAGTATGGATCAGGATCAGGTCATCAGCGGGAGAACAGGAAGCCTTTCCGAGAAGGTCATGGAAAACATTGGCACCAACATGGAACAGTACGGAATCGAGCTCCTTTCCTTTGAGACCAAACAGCTGGACCTTCCGAATGACAATAAGGAAGCGGTTTACGAGCGCATGATCTCCGAGCGGGAAAACATCGCCGCTACTTATACAGCGGAAGGAAACTCGGAGGCAAAGGTGATCCGGAACACCACAGACAAGGAGGTGGCCATTCAGATCTCCGATGCGGAAAAGCAGGCGGAGATCCTGGAGGCCGAGGGCGAGGCAGAGTACATGCGGGTTCTCTCGGAAGCCTACGGCGATGCGGAACGGACAGAATTTTACACCTTTGTCCGCAGCCTCGATGCCCTAAAGGAATCCATGAAGGGCGGCGACAAGACCGTGATCCTAGATGAAAATTCCCCGATCGCCCAGATTTTTTACAAGTAATGATGTTTCCCCTGCGGGTCTTCTCGCGGGGGATTTTTTTGTGGAAATCTTACGATGGTTTACACGGATTTTACAGAGCTGCGCTTTTTGACTTTACATTCCTTTTCTATACTTGGAAACGTAAACGAGGTAAAGAAAAAAGCCCGCAGGGGCATAGATAAAAAGGAGATCAAAAATTATGAGAAAATTAGTTGCAGCAGCTTTAATCGGAGTTATGACCATGGGGCTTACCGTATGCGGGGCATCCGCAGCAGATTTTGATTCATCAGAAGATATCACCGTTGTTTCCCGTGAGGATGGTTCAGGTACCAGAGGCGCTTTCATCGAGCTTTTCGGTATTCAGGAAGAGCAGGACGGCGAGAAAGTCGATATGACTACCGACGAGGCAAACATCACCAACAGCACCTCCGTTATGATGACTACCGTAGCAGATGATGAGTATGCCATCGGTTATATTTCCCTCGGTTCTCTGGATGACAGCGTCAAAGCAGTCAGGATCGACGGAGCAGAAGCTACCGTAGATGACATCAACGATGGAACCTACAAGATCTTCCGTCCCTTCAACATCGCAACCAAAGGCGATGTGAGCGACGCAGCACAGGATTTTATCAACTATATCATGAGCAAAGACGGCCAGGCAGTTGTCGAGGAAAACAAATACATCGCTGTCGGCGAGCCGGAGGATTACACCTCAAACGGAGCTGAAGGTAAAGTTGTAGTAGCTGGTTCCTCTTCCGTTTCCCCGGTAATGCAGAAACTGAAAGAAGCTTATGAGAAAGTAAATGATAAAGTAGAGATCGAGATTCAGACCAGCGATTCCACTACCGGTATGCAGAACACCATCGACGGCATCTGTGACATCGGAATGGCATCCAGAGAGCTGAAAGATTCTGAGACCGAGGCAGGCCTGACTGCTACCGTGATTGCAAACGACGGTATCGCAGTAGTCGTAAACAACGACAACCCGATTGATGAGCTGACTTCCGATCAGGTAAAGAGCGTATTCACCGGTGAGACAACCACTTGGGCTGATCTGGAGAAATAATTACTGGACAGATAAAGAAATGATAGCGGGCCTCACTTTCCGGCCCGCTGTTTCTGGTAGTATGGTTGAAAATAACTATTCAGTAGCCACTGTGAAGGTACTGAACAGTTACGAACGGAGAGAGTAAGAATGATAAAAGAAAAACTCATGCATGCGGTCTTTTTCATCGCAGCCTGCACCTCGATTTTGGCAGTTGCACTGATCTGCCTCTTCCTTTTTGCAAACGGTATTCCGGCGATTCAGGAGATCGGCGTTTTTAAATTTCTTCTGGGTACCCGCTGGAAACCGGGAAACAACATTTTCGGAATTCTGCCCATGATCATGGGAAGTATTTATGTAACCGCGGGAGCCATCATCATCGGCGTTCCTATCGGCATCATGACTTCCATCTTCATGGCGGAGTATTGCCCCAGAAAAATCTATGGTTTTCTGAAATCGGCCACAGAGCTTCTGGCAGGCATTCCCTCTGTGGTCTACGGTTTCTTCGGACTGACGGTGCTGGTGCCGCTGATCCGGAAACTGCCCCACAGCAAAGGAACCAGCATCCTGACGGCTTCTATTCTTCTGGGCATCATGATTCTTCCCACGATCATCGGTGTGACGGAGGCGGCCTTAAGAGCGGTGCCGAGAAGCTATTATGAAGGTTCCCTGGCTCTGGGTGCTACCCAGGAGAGAAGCATCTTCCGCGTTATGCTTCCGGCTGCAAAGTCCGGTGTGCTGGCAGGCGTAGTTTTAGGCATCGGCCGGGCTATCGGCGAGACCATGGCCGTGGTTATGGTAGCGGGAAACCAGGCGAGAATGCCGGCGGGCCTTCTGAAAGGCGTCCGGACCATGACGACAAACATTGTCCTGGAGATGGGCTATGCGGCAGACCTTCACAGAGGCGCGCTGATTGCCACAGGCGTTGTGCTTTTTGTATTCATTCTGATTATTAACTTTTCCGTATCCATGCTGAACAGGAGGAAGGAACATGAGTAATTTCAAAAAAAGAATGGAGTCTTATCGGAGACATCCTGGTTCGTTTCTGTTGTTTTTGCTGGTGATGCTTTCCGCCCTAGCCACCTTTGTGGTGCTGCTGTTTCTGATTGCATACATCCTGATTAAGGGTGTGCCGAACCTGAAGCCTTCCCTTTTTTCCTGGACGTACACGACGGAAAATGCTTCTATGCTGCCCTCCATCGTGAATACACTGATCATGACGGTGCTGTCGCTTCTGATTGCCGTTCCCCTTGGAATCTTTTCCGCTATTTATCTGACGGAGTATGCGAAAAAGGGAAACAAGCTGGTGGCAGTCGTCCGGCTGACCACGGAGACTCTTTCCGGTATTCCGTCTATTGTATACGGTCTTTTCGGTTCCCTGTTTTTTGTAACCTACCTGAAATGGAGTTATTCTCTGGCGGCCGGCGCGCTGACGCTGGCCATCATGATTCTTCCGCTGGTGATGCGTACGACAGAGGAGGCTTTGAAATCCGTTCCGGATATGTACCGGGAGGGAAGCTTTGGTCTGGGAGCCGGAAAACTGCGTACGGTGTTCTGTGTGGTTCTGCCCAGCGCCATCCCGGGAATCCTCTCCGGCGTGATCCTCTCCATCGGCCGTATCGTGGGTGAGACAGCCGCCCTGATCTACACGGCAGGTTCCATCCCGCAGATCCCCTCCAGCATCATGGGATCCGGCGCGACGCTGGCTGTACACATGTACAACCTTTCCAAAGAGGGATTGTATACAGACCAGGCCTACGCAGTGGCGGTGGTACTTTTGCTCCTGGTTCTGCTTATTAACTGGGTATCAAGTAGAATAGGTAGTGTACTGTGCCACTCAAATTCCGCAGAATGACACAGTACACTAAACAACTGACGAAAGGAAAAGAAAATGGATAAACTGACGATCAAAAATCTGGACCTTTACTATTCGGAATTTAAGGCCCTGAAAAATATCAACCTGAACATTCAGGAAAAAGAGATTACCGCTTTCATCGGTCCTTCCGGCTGTGGAAAATCTACGCTTCTGAAATCGTTGAACCGGATGAACGATCTGGTGGAGGGCTGCCGCATCGAGGGAGAGGTCCTTCTGGACGGCGAGAATATTTACAAGGATATGGATGTGAACCTTCTCCGGAAACGGGTGGGCATGGTTTTCCAGAAGCCGAATCCATTTCCCATGAGCATCTATGACAACATCGCCTACGGCCCCAGAACCCACGGCATCCGTTCCAAGGTAAAACTGGACGAGCTGGTGGAAAATTCCCTCCGGGGAGCTGCCATCTGGGATGAGGTAAAGGACCGCCTGAAAAAAAGTGCCCTGGGACTTTCCGGAGGCCAGCAGCAGAGAATCTGCATTGCAAGAGCCCTGGCCGTTCAGCCCGAGGTGCTTCTGATGGATGAGCCCACCAGTGCGCTGGACCCCATTTCCACAGCGAAAGTCGAGGAACTGGCTCTGGAGCTGAAAAAAGACTACACCATCGTCATGGTAACTCACAACATGCAGCAGGCAGCCAGAATCTCAGACCGGACCGCATTTTTCCTGCTGGGCGAGATTGTGGAGTTCGGAAAAACAGAGCAGATTTTCTCCATGCCGAAAGACAAGAGGACAGAGGATTATATTACAGGGAGGTTTGGATGATGAAAACCAAATTCGACGAGCAGCTTGAAGAGATGCATGTAGAGCTGATCAAAATGGGAAGCCTGTGCGAGCAGGCGATCACACTTTCTTCCAGAGCGCTTCTGGGAGATGAAAAAAGTCAGGTGGAACAGGTGTATTCTGTGGACGGCGAGATCGACCAGCAGGAGCGTGAGATTGAAAATATCTGCATGCGCCTGCTTCTTCTGCAGCGTCCCTTTGCCTCAGACCTCCGGAAAATTTCCGCGGCGCTGAAGATGATTTCCGATATGGAGCGGATCGGCGACCAGGCCTCCGATATCGCGGACATGGTGCCCTATATCCGTTTCAGCGAGGCAAAAAGTAAGGTTCACATCGAGGCCATGGCGAAGGCGACGGTGAAGATGGTGACGGACAGCGTGGACGCTTTTGTGCAGGATGATCTGAATCTGGCTCAGCGCGTGATCGATTCGGACGATGAGGTGGACGACCTTTTTAACAGGGTAAAAAATGAGCTCATTGATCTGATCTATGCGAAGGACATCGATGCCAAAGTTGCCCTGGATCTTCTGATGACGGCCAAGTATTATGAGCGGATCGGCGACCATGCGGTAAATATCGCCGAGTGGGTGGTATATTCCATCACAGGAGTACATAAGAGCAACGAGTAAGGGGGAGTGAAAAGTGACAAAGCGTATCTTTCGCTCGATCTTTTCTGTGTCCGCGGTGATTCTGGTAATCAGCATCGGGCTGATTATGGGACTTCTCTACGGACATTTTGGGGATCAGCTGGAAAAAGAACTGAAACAGGAGGCCGTCTACCTGGCTATTGCGGTGGAAAATGACGGTGTGGAGAGTCTTAACAGGCTTTCCAAAACAGGAGAGCGTGTGACTCTCATCGATGAGGATGGAACGGTACTCTACGACAATAAGGCAGACGCCGGTACCATGGAGAATCATCAGGACCGGGAGGAAGTTCAAGCGGCTCAGAAATCCGGCGAAGGCTATGCCTCCCGTACTTCCGCCACTCTCGGGGAAAAGACCGTGTATTACGCTCTGCGTCTGGAGAATGGTCAGATCCTTCGTGTGTCAAGTACACAGTATACAATCGTGAGAATCCTGGGCGGACTGATTCAGCCGATCCTGGTTATGATCTTTCTCATGCTGATTCTGTCTCTGGCGGCAGCCTTCCATTCATCCAGGAAGATCGTGGAGCCTTTAAACAAACTGAACCTCGATGATCCGAAGATGAACGACACCTACGATGAGATCACGCCGCTTCTCACCAGGATCAACAAGCAGCAGAAGACCATCCGGGAGCAGCTTTCCGAGGCAAAACGGCAGCAGGAGGAGTTTGCGATTATCACCAACAACATGAGCGAGGGCCTTCTGGTCATCGACAAGCAGACGGAAATCCTTTCCTGCAACACCAGTGCCGTGAAGCTTCTGGGAGCGAAAAAAGCGGTGACGGATCAGAGCGTTCTCACGATGAACCGGAGCGAGCCTTTCCGGAAGGCTGTGGAAGGTGTTCTGAAGGGAAAACATATGGCAGATTTTATCGAGCTGGAGGACGGTGTCCGTCAGCTGATTGCCAACCCGGTGCTGGAAGATGGAAAAGTCACCGGCGCGGTTCTTCTTCTGGTGGATGTGACGGAAAAAATGCAGCGCGAATCTTTGAGAAGAGAGTTTACGGCCAACGTTTCCCACGAGCTTCGGACGCCGCTGACCTCGATTTCCGGCTTTGCGGAGATCATGCAGGACGGCTATGTGAAGCCGGAGGATGTCAAACGGGTGGCCGGTAAGATCTACGATGAGGCCCAGCGGCTCATCACTCTGGTGGGAGATGTCATGGAGATTTCCAGGCTGGATGAGGGCATCACCGAGTACAAAAAAGAGCGCGTGGATCTTCTGGATGTCGTGGAAGATTGCAAAGAACGGCTTCAGGAGGCCGCCGACCGGAAAGAGATTCAGGTGGAGGTCATCGGGCAGTCTTTTGTTTTTGAGACCACGAAAACCATTCTGGAAGAGGTTGTATACAATCTGATGGATAATGCCATCAAGTATAACAAGGAGCAGGGAAAGGTGACCGTACGGATCTTCCAGAAGGACGGCGAGTTCGGTTTCTCCGTGAAAGATACGGGTATCGGTATTCCGCTGATCCATCAGGATCGTATTTTCGAGCGCTTTTACCGGGTGGACAAGAGCCGTTCCAAGGAGATCGGCGGTACGGGCCTGGGCCTTTCCATCGTAAAACATGGCGTCAGCTGCCTGGGCGCAAAGATCTCTGTAGATAGTATACAGGACGAGGGAAGCACGTTTACCGTGACCTGGGGCTGACCTGTTTTTCCTCCATAGCAAGACTGTAACTATTTGGAATCCACTGTCCCGCGAGGTGTTTTGGCATGAATATGCCAAAATCCCGAGGGTTGCATGCAAAAATCCCATCGCCGAAGGCGATTTTCATTGGATTTTTGTGCATAACTGTGAAGGTACTGAACAGTTACGCAATGTTTAAAAATTCCTCCATGGCGCGGCTGATGTATTTTCCATTTTTCCAGTAGAAATAAAGGTTTCTCCGGGTCTCAGCCCCGGGAAGCTTGTAGTAGATCACGTCCGGATGGGGAGTGACATGGCGAACCAGAGTGTCGCTGATGAAGGAGATCCCCATACCGGCACAGGTGATGTTGTAGGAGGTCATCTGCTGGTCCAGCTCCAGAACGACTCTGGGGGAAAAACCATTGGCCTGACAGAGAAGGGTGCTTCGCCGTCGGGTATCATTTTCCTGTTTCAACAGAATAAAAGCTTCATCTTTGAACTGCTCCAGGGGAACCGGGGCAGTTTTTTTGTCCAGAAAAGCGCCACTGCAGATCTCCTCCACAGAGAGCTGGTAGCTTTCAAAACGCCGGTTGATGGGGAAAGCTCTGGGAACGGCCAGAATCAGGTGTTCCTCATGAAAAAGCCGTCTGCCGAAGACGGCTTCGTTGAAGGGATAATTGTCGATGGCGAGATCCAGAACGCCGGAGAGGAGAAGTTCCTCCAGCCGGGCCGTGCTCTCCTCAATGAGATTGATCTTCACCAGAGGGAAGCGGCGGGTAAAATCACCGATGAGATGCGGGAGGACACAGGAGGAAAAAAGGCTGCTTCCGCCTAAGGTGAGATGGCCGGTTTTCAGGCCGCCCAGGTCGTTGACAAAGCTTGAGAAGGAATTTTCAATGGCGAGAATTTCCTCCACGGACTGGATATAGCGCTCCCCACATTCGGTGAGAGTGAGAGGGGAGGTGTTCCGGTTAAAGATGGGGTAGCCGATCTTATTTTCCACACGGCGGACGTTGGCGCTTAGGGACGGCTGGGAGATGTAGAGATTTTTTGCGGCTTTGGAGAAGCTTTTTTCCTTGTATACTTCATACACATAGTTCATTCCCTGGAACATTTTTGTATTTTCTCCTTTTGATATAGCTTTAAAGTTATAACTGATATAGTAATATATGTATTTGATTATATTTTACCATGCTCCTATAATGGGGGCAACGAAAAAAATCAAAATTGAAATATAAGTGTTGTGGAGGAAAAGGAAATGGAAAAAGAGAAGAAAACAATCGATTACCGTGTGGAGAAGGATTCCATCGGAACCAAGGATGTGCCGGAAGGCGTGTATTACGGCGTACAGTCTTTAAGAGCCGCTGAGAACTTTCATATCACCGGTCTTTCCATGCATCCGGAGATCATCAACAGCCTGGCATATATCAAGAAGGCCGCTGCCATCACCAACTGCGAGGTGGGCATCATTGATAAAAAGATTGCCAATGCGATCGTGAAGGCCTGCGATGAGATTCTGGAAGGAAAGTTCCACAAGGACTTTATCGTGGATCCGATCCAGGGAGGCGCCGGAACTTCTCTGAACATGAACGCCAACGAAGTCATTGCCAACCGTGCCATTGAGCTTCTGGGCGGCCAGAAGGGTGATTACAGCATCGTAAACCCCAACGACCATGTAAACTGCAGCCAGTCCACCAACGATGTCATTCCCACCGCCGGAAAAATGACTTCCCTGCGTCTTCTGAAAAATCTGAAAAAGGAGCTGCGTCGTCTTTATGAAGCTCTGAGCAAAAAGGCAGATGAGTTCGACCATGTAATCAAAATGGGCCGTACCCAGATGCAGGATGCCGTTCCCATCCGTCTGGGCCAGGAGTTCAAGGCTTATTCCGTAGCTGTGATGCGTGATATCAACCGTATGGACAAAGCCATGGATGAGATGCGGACCCTGAACATGGGCGGAACCGCTGTCGGAACCGGCATCAATGCCGACGAGGCTTATCTGAAACGGATCGTTCCCAACCTGGTGGAGATCTCCGGAATGGATTTTGTACAGGCTTTTGACCTTATCGATGCTACCCAGAACCTGGATCCCTTCGTAGCAGTATCCGGAGCTATCAAGGCCTGTGCCGTGACGCTTTCCAAGATCGCCAACGATTTCCGACTGATGTCCTCCGGCCCCAGAGCCGGTTTTGGCGAGATCAATCTGCCGGCAAAACAGAACGGTTCTTCCATCATGCCTGGTAAGGTAAACCCCGTTATCCCCGAGGTGGTAAACCAGGTGGCCTTTAACGTCATCGGTAATGACGTGACGATCACGATGGCAGCAGAGGCCGGTCAGCTGGAGCTCAACGCTTTCGAGCCTATCGTTTTCTACTGCATGTTCCAGTCCATCGATACGATGGCTTATGCCGTTCAGACCTTCGTGGACAACTGTGTTTCCGGTATTACCGCCAACGAGACCCGCTGCCGTTATCTGGTGGAGAACAGCGTGGGCGTCATCACCGCCATTTGCCCCCATGTCGGCTATCAGAAAGCCGCAGATATCGCAAAACAGGCCATCAAGACCGGCGAATCTGTCCGTGATCTGATTCTGAAAGAGGGACTTCTCACTGAGGATGAGTTAAACGAGATCATGGATCCGGTTAATATGACCGAGCCGGGAATCTCCGGAAAAGAGCTGCTGGTAAAAACCACTGCAAAGAATGCATGATAATTTCTTCCTATATAAAAAACTGCTGCCCGGAAAGTTGGGGCAGCAGTTTTTTTATGGAAAATTTGGACAGGAAAAATGCCTGTACTCCGGAAGAAAATACAGGCATTGATATTTTATTAGTAGGGATAGAAGTTTCCGTTGGAATCAGTGACACCTTTTTCTCCGAAGGTATAAATGTTTCCTTCGCTGTCCACCCAGTTTCCATTCTCATCCATGGTGCAGACGATGTGGTTGCCCTGACTGTCGTAGAAATCGGCTTTGCTTCCTACCTCAACGGAGCTGTTTCCGTTTGCAGGTGGATCGTAGTAATACTCATTTCCGTTGGAGTCTTTGACGCCGTTCTCGTAGAAGGTGTAAGAGATTCCGTTGGCATCCTGCCAGCTTCCGTCCGGCATCTGGCTTACATCCACGCGGTTTCCGCTGCCGTCATAGAAATAACGGGGAGCTTCGGTGGAAGTGGTCTCGCCACTGCTGGAGGAGTCTCCGCCATTGGAAGAACCGTTGTCTGTGGTTCCGGTGGAGCTGTTGTCAGTGCTTCCTGTGGAAGTTCCAGTAGAACCATTGTTTCCGCCGCTGGTAGTTCCGGTCGTGCCTCCGGTGGTCGTGCCTCCGGTGGTTGTACCGCCGCTGGTTCCGGTGGAGCCGCCGGTAGTAGTACCAGTTGTAGTTCCGGCGGTGCTGGAAGAAGTGCTGGTGGAACCGGTATTGGCAGTGGAAGGAGTCTGGTTACTATTATTATTGGCAGCAGTGCTGGTTTCGGACTCGCTGGTCTTCTCAGTTGCTTTCTCTGTTGTCTTCTCGGTGGCTTTCTCTGTCTCGGACTCAGACTCTGTGGAAACAAGAGTGGTTGTCTCAGACTGACCTACCTGGATTTTTTCTCTCTGTTTGCGGCAGCCGCTTAAACTCAAGGTAGCCGCCATTATAACTGCAAGAACGAGTGCGCCCCATTTCTTTTTATTTCGCATAGTTAGTTACCTCCATGTGGACAGGTTTCGAGTTACGTCTGATATTATAGAAGATTTGGAGGAGGATTGCAACTTTGTGGGAGAAAAAAAGTCTTAACTTTCTGTGAAGGAGATAGCAGGGGGAAAACCATCGGAGTTGCGGCAGTCCTGGTTTTCCCCCTGCACCCCCCCTTTCTGGTATAACGTTTCGAAAATAACTGGACCATTCACGCAGGATGCAGATTCAACTGTGCAATCGGATTTGCAGACAAGTCAATGGTCTTTATTTCGAAAACGCTATACTAAGGCACGCTAGAAAATAGGGGGCTTACGTCAGACTACTGTTGTGTGAAAGAACGTATAGGGTGGTTGAATGAATATGTTACTGGGTATTAGCTTGGATGTAGGTCAGGAGAATCTCGCAGCGATCCAGGGTGCGGGTGGCGAGGTCGAGGCTGGCGTTGAGCTGGGCGGAGGTGCCGTCATTTTCTTCGAGGATTTTGGCGGCTGCGGCTTCTTTGTCGTCGATCCACTGGAGCTGTTCTTTCAGGATCTCCTGGTATTTGTCTTCGGGAACGTTATTTTTCAGGAGTTTCCAGAGCTGGTTCAGGCAGGTGTCGGTGGTGGTGTACATCTCATCAGCAAATTCGTTCATTTTCTGCTGAGTGCTGGCTGCCTTGAGCTGGAGGTCGAAATTGTCGTAGGCGGTTTTGCAGGTGTTGTAGAGAGCTTCGGCTTCTTCTGCGGGAGTTCCGCGGTCGTAAGAGTAGATACCGAATCCTTCTGCCTCGTTGACGATGATGGGGATGGTGAGTTCTGTGTCATTGTCGTTGGCCATGGATACCCAACTGTATACTTCAGCAGACAGATCGCTTACCGGGGTGCCGGGAAGATAGATTTTGAAGGTGTCGGTGCCGGTCAGGCCCTGGGCTTCGGAGTAAACGTATTTTACACTGTCGATGATTTCAGTTTCTCCGACGGTATTCTGATAAGCGATGTCAGAGAGAGTCATCTCATAGGTGGTGTCATCCACTTTGGTCAGATCAGTAAAATGACCGGAAAAATCGCTGTAGTAAAGAGTGCCGTTGCCATAGCCGTCTCCCGTATCGCCCATATCGGAATCGTGGTAGTTTCCGGCGAAAGAGCCATCCTTTTCAATCGTAAAATAAGTGGACCAGGCGCCGGCACCGCTGCTGAACTCAAAGGTGTAACGGGAGAGGGCCTCGAAGGTCAGTGAGTCTGGCTCAGAACTGCTTTCCGCCGCCGATACAGTCAGAGCAGAAAGGGAGAGGGAAGTAACGAGCAGAGATAAAAATAGTTTTTTCTTCATAGGGAGAAGTCTCCTTTCGGGAAAATAAATGTAGTTTATTTGAGTATAGCAGAAAAAGGAGGGGAAAGGATAATGCGGGGGAAAATATAATGAAAAATTAAGGTTTGTTTTTCTTTAATTGATAAGGAAGAGGTAAGAGAGTAATTCTTTCAAAGTGTAAACAATCTCTTGACGCATCCCCCGTAACCCGCTATAATAAAATTCGGTTCATTTTATAAGGAGATGTACTCAAGTGGCTGAAGAGACCGCACTCGAAATGCGGCAGGCCGGGCAACCGGCGCGAGGGTTCAAATCCCTCCATCTCCGTAAAAGTGTGAAGCTGTGGCAATTTAACAAACTTCACACTTTTTTATGTGTGCCTGCCACTACATCATTAAATGGTTAGATGGCGATGATTAGTCGGTAACTAGTACAGCGTTTCGAAAATAACTGGACCATTCACGCAGGATGCAGATTCGAGTGTGCTGTTGAAAAAGCCTCAGCGTAGCCCGCTACGCTGAGGCTTTTTCAACCGTGCAATCGGATTTGCAGACAAGTCAATGGTCCAGCTATTTTTAAAATTTTGCCCAATTTCTCTGTTGTGAACAATGAAAAATATGGTATAATGAATAACAGTGAGCGGGAACAGGCGAAGCCTGCTCATCGCGAGCGGCGAATGGTATATGGAATTCATCAAACGAAAAGGATGTGATACACTATGAAGCGAATCGGTTTATTAACCAGCGGCGGTGACTGCCAGGCATTAAATGCTACAATGAGAGGTGTTGTGAAGAGCCTCAGCAACAGCCTTGACGAATTGGAAGTGTACGGCTTCATGAACGGATATAAGGGTCTGATCTACGGCGATTACCGTATGCTCACGGCCAAAGATTTTTCCGGTATTCTGACAAAAGGAGGCACCATCCTTGGGTCTTCCCGTCAGCCCTTTAAACTTATGCGGGTGCCCGATGAAAACGGCCTGGATAAGGTTGAAGCGATGAAACAGAATTATTACAAGCTCCGTCTGGACTGTCTTGTCATCCTTGGCGGAAACGGCACACAGAAGACGGCAAACCTTCTCCGTGAAGAGGGGCTGAACATCATTCATCTGCCGAAGACCATTGATAATGATATTTACGGGACCGATATGACCTTTGGTTTCCAGAGCGCTGTGGATATTGCCACAGATGCCATCGACTGCATCCACACGACGGCAGCTTCCCACAACCGTGTATTCATTGTTGAGGTTATGGGCCATAAGGTTGGCTGGCTGACGCTGTACGCCGGTATTGCAGGCGGCGCTGATATCGTGCTGATCCCCGAGATTCCCTACGATATTGACAAAGTTGTGGAAGCCATCGACAAGAGAACCAAAGCAGGAAAAGGCTTTACCATTCTGGCAGTGGCAGAGGGTGCGATCTCCAAAGAAGACGCAGCTCTTTCCAAGAAGGAATACAAAGAGAAACTGGCAAACCGCAAACATCCTTCCGTTTCCTACGAGCTGGCAGATCAGATCCTGGAAAAGACCGGAGTGGAAGTTCGTATCACCGTTCCGGGTCATACACAGCGAGGCGGAAGTCCCTGCCCCTACGACCGTGTTCTTTCCACGAGACTGGGTGCGGCAGCAGCTCAGCTGATCCTGAAAGAAGAGTATGGTTACATGGTTGGAATAGTCAACGGTAAGTGTAAGAAAGTTCCCTTAGCTGAGGTTTCCGGCAAACTGAAAATGGTTTCCCCGGACGATCAGATCATCCGTCAGGCAAAACTTACCGGAATCAGTTTCGGAGATTGATGATCCATGGGTTATACCGCGTTATATCGTAAATTCCGTCCTGACTCCTTCGCTTCGGTGAAGGGTCAGGACCATATTGTGAAAACACTGAAAAATCAGATCATGGCGGACCGTATTGGCCACGCCTATCTTTTTTGTGGGACCAGAGGTACCGGAAAGACAAGCGTAGCCAAGATTCTGGCAAAGGCCGTCAACTGTGAGCATCCCGTGGACGGAAATCCCTGCGGGGAGTGTGAGAACTGCAAGGCCATCGCTGCGGGCACTTCCATGAACGTCATCGAGATCGATGCCGCATCCAACAACGGTGTGGACAACATCCGTGAAATCCGGGAGGAGGTCGCCTATTCGCCCACCACAGGAAAATACAAGGTCTACATTATCGATGAGGTGCATATGCTTTCCATCGGAGCTTTCAATGCACTTCTGAAAACGCTGGAAGAGCCGCCTTCCTATGTGATCTTTATCCTGGCGACTACCGAAGCCCACAAGATCCCGATTACGATTCTGTCGAGGTGTCAGCGCTACGATTTCAAACGAATCTCCATCAATACGATCAGCGACCGGCTCATGGAGCTGATGGAAAAAGAACAGGTGGAAGTGGAGGAAAAAGCTATCCGCTATATTGCAAAGAAAGCGGACGGTTCCATGCGTGACGCTTTAAGCCTTCTGGATCAGTGCATTGCCTTTTATTTGGGGCAGAAGCTGACCTATGATCATGTACTGGATGTGCTGGGAGCTGTGGATACGGAGGTTTTCAGCCGTTTCCTCCGGGAAATTTTAAGCAACAACGTGGCTCAGGTCATGAAGCAGCTGGAGGAACTTGTGATGCAGGGTCGGGAGCTGGGGCAGTTTGTCTCGGATTTCACCTGGTATCTTCGAAATCTTCTCCTTTTGAAATCCTCAGAAGAGCTGGAAGACGTGCTGGACGTGTCCAGCGACAATCTGGTGCTTTTAAAGGAAGAAGCGGGCATGGTCCGTGAAGATACGCTGATCCGTTTTATCCGGATCTTCTCTGAACTCTCCGGGCAGATGCGTTTTTCCGGGTCAAAAAGGGTGCTTCTCGAGGTGGCGGTGATCAAGCTTTGCCGGCCCCAGATGGAAACGGATGAGCTTTCTCTTCTGGAACGGATCCGGATGCTGGAGAAAAAGCTGGAATCCGGGATGATCGCCCTGCGGCAGGCTCCGGCAGGCCAGACGGCTCCGCGACCGGATTATGGAGCAGGGGACGAGGCCTTTTTCGGGGGTCTGGATCTTCCGGGAGCCGGTGGAAATGCCGGAGCGGATGAGCTTTCCTTCGAGGAAAAGGCAGCGCCCGAGGATCTTCAGAAGGTCATGTCCATGTGGCCCAGCATCGTGGCCCAGACCACGGGCCGTTTTAAAATGACACTGATCAGTGCAGTGCCAAAATACAATGCAGCCGGGGATGATAACCGTTTGTTCGTGGTATTTTCGGATTTCATGGGGGAACGGTATGCCAATGACCCGGAGGCAAAAAAACAGCTGGAGACGATCATTTCCAGCAGACTCGGCAAAGAGGTGGAGGTCAAAATGGTGCTTCCAGATGAGGAGCATCTGGCCCCGGGCCGGCTGGCAAAGATCAATGTCAGCGAAGGCTTAAGCCAGATTCATGCCGATATTGAAATTGAAGAAGAATAAGGAGGAATAGATCCATGGCAAAACGTGGAGGTTTCCCGGGCGGCGGAATGCCCGGAAATATGAATAATCTGATGAAACAGGCGCAGAGAATGCAGCGCCAGATGGAAGAGAGCCAGAAAGAGCTCGAAGAGAAAGAGTTTACCGCTACCGCAGGCGGCGGAGCCGTTGAGGTTTCCGTATCCGGAAAACGGGAAGTGACGAAGGTAAAACTTCAGGAAGAGGCTGTAGATCCCGATGACATCGAGATGCTGGAGGACCTCATCATGGCAGCAACCAACGAGGCTTTAAGAAAAGTTGATGAGGAGTCTGCCAACGTGATGGGCAAACTGACCGGCGGTCTGGGAAGCCTGGGCGGTCTTGGCGGAGGCCTTTCCTTCTGATGGATTACTACAGCAAGCAGATCAGCCAACTGATCGAGGAGCTCTCCAAGCTTCCGGGGGTGGGAAATAAATCCGCCCAGCGGCTGGCTTTTCACATCATTAACCGTCCGGTGGAGGAAGTGGAGCGGCTGGCGAACACGATCCTGGATGCCAGAAAAAATGTCCGCTACTGTAAAGAATGTTTTACCCTGACGGATCAGGAGCTCTGCCCCATCTGCCGCAATGAAAAAAGGGATCATACCACGATCATGGTGGTGGAAAACACCAGAGATCTCGCGGCCTATGAAAAGACCGGAAAATATGAGGGCGTTTACCATGTGCTTCACGGCGCCATTTCCCCCATGCTGGGCATCGGCCCCAACGATATCCGCCTGAAAGAGCTTATGCAGCGCCTTCAGGGAGATGTCAAAGAGGTGATTATCGCCACAAATTCCAGTCTGGAGGGTGAGACCACAGCTATGTATATCAGCAAGCTGATCAAGCCCACCGGCATCAAGGTGAGCCGGATCGCCAGCGGTGTCCCCGTGGGCGGAGATCTGGAATATATTGATGAGGTGACGCTTCTTCGGGCACTGGAAGGACGGACGGCGTTGTAAGACAGTGTGTAAAAATAAAAGTGACAGAGTTCCCCAAAAAGGAGATTTCTGTCACTTTTTTGATTGCGTGTAAGGATTCAGAAGCCAATGTTCCAGGGAATATTTTGGCAGGAATATGTCAGAATCATGTGAGGTGTATGCAATAATATTATCGATATATGCACTGTGAATATACGCAACCGTTAAGACCGGGCAGAAAGGTTTTCTGACAGTCCACAGTTTTCCTGGATATAGCTTCGGGTAAGGCCAGAAATCTTCTGCCAGCGTTTCTTATCTTCCGGATCTATTGGGGCATACCGCCGAAGGATTTTTTCCATATAGCCGCTCTCCAGGATCCAGACGAAGGAGGCAGGAAAATTCAGGTCAAAAAGATAAGCCACATAGGAGAGCCACATATCCGGACGGGTTTCCCGGAGGGAGTTGATGAGGGGCTCTTTTTTCATGAAGGTCTCATAGGCGTAATCGCTGAGACTTTCCCGGGAGAGGTCCGCTTCCGTCACGTCCAGCATGGCTTCCATGGAGTCGGTGGCCTTGACACGGAAATTATCGAGCTTGTCTGCGTCCCGGATGAGCCGTGTGAAAAGCAGGAGATTTTCCGGGAGTCCATCAGGAACCTGAAAGACGCCGTGATACTCGATGGCAGCCTCAATGACGGGAGACCAGGCTTCATATTTCGGGGCCAGGTAATCCTGGATATGGCCATCCAGGAAAAGAAACTCCACGCTGAGCTTCGCATGGGGAATCAGGGAATCGTCAAAGCTGTGGAACCGGGTCAGCTGCTCAAAACGGCCAACATCGTGGAGCAGGCCGATAAGGCAGGCGATATAGGTTTCCTCATCAGAAAGTTTTAAAGCTCGGGCGAGATAAAAACAGGCATCCACCACATGAAAGGTGTGGCGGAGCTTCAGCTCAATCTTCGGGTCCGCCAGGTCAAAACCGGAGGCAAAGGTGAGAAAGGTCTTTGCATTTTCCAGAAAATTCGGTTCGGAAACCGGCGGTAGAGAAGAGAGGTACTGGGAAAAAACAGTGGAATCTGGGGTCATGGGAGCTCCTTTCTGAAATTGCATACAGATTCCCGTTCAATGAGCTGTACGGGAACTTTGCATATCTTGGGTGAACTTTTTTCGGGATTTTGGAACTGTTCCAGCAGCAGCCGGGCAGCTTCTACGCCGATCTGGAGAAAATCCTGAGCGATGACTGTGATGGAGGGAGAAAAACAGGAAAATATCCGGTCATCATCGAAACCGATAACGGACATTTGTTCCGGTATGGAGATTCCCCGCTCATTCAACAGGGAGATTCCGCCCAGGCAAAGGTCAAAGGAGCAGAAAAAGACGGCGCATCTGCTCTTTTCCGCCCATTTGTCCGTTGAGATCATAGGAGTAAAGCTTCGGATAAGCAGGAAGTTTTGCATCCTTTAGTGCGTTCAGAAAACCGGAAGTTCTCTGGACAATCGTATAGGCATCCCTGCGGCCTGCAACAAAGCCAATCCGCTGATGATTTTTGCGGGCCAGATAGGAGCCTGCCAGATAACCGCCCAGATAATTTTCGGAAGTCACATAATCCGAAGAAAAAGAATCGCTGACCTGATCCAGGGTTCCGGTAACGGCAATGAGACCGCGGATGTTGTTTTTGATCAGAAGCTGGCCAAGCTGCAGCTGCTTTTCTTTTTCCGGAGGATAGGTATGTATGGTGCAGACATAACTCTGTTCCCAGAGAAAAGATGTAATGTAGCTGACAGAATTTCCCCAGAAATAGTTGTTCTTGGAGGGAATCAGAAGGGCGACGGTGTGGGAGCTTTTAGCACGGAGCCCCTGAGCGATTCGATTGTTTTTTATGGAGGCTTCAACAAGGGCCTCATTTTCCGGAAGTATATTTTTGTGATTGAGATATTTTGAAATGGTAGATACAGCCAGGCCAGTGTCCCGTGCAATATCGGTGATCTTAATTTTTATGTGAAATCCTCTTTTTCATACGTTGGGTTCTTGGACCCTCTGGTTTCATCTTACCACAGAACCTCCAGCTCCACAATCAGCAGAATGAGAATTGCAGGGATTCTTTTTTTGTAAAATGAAACGTTTTTTGTTATAAAAAAGAATAATACAGCTATATACAAAAAAATAGATAAAAAATATGTGAAAAACGGAAGAAATACCATGAATATATGAAAATATATTAACAAAACGTTTCAAGTTTGGTGAGGCGTTTCCAGAACGAAACAGAAAATACGGGGACAGAACAAACGGAAAAAACAAAAGTATTGCCAGCTCAATAGGAGCCAAGAACAGCTACTGGTTTCTGGTCCTCGTGTATACAGCCTTTAACCTGGCACAGGCGGTGTATCTGTATATCGGTTTTATTCAGGGAATTGACAGGGAACTGGATGAAGCAGCCATCATTGACGGCTGCAATGATGTGTTCCTTCTGACGAAAATTCTGATGCCGATCTGTAAACCGATTATTGCCACGGAAGCAATTTTTGTCTTCATCTATGGTTATGAAGAGTTGATTTTCTCTCTGATTTTACTTTCCAAACCGGAAAAGTATACGGCATCCAGGGCAATGCTGAATTTCACCGGGGAACATTCCACAGATATGGAACCGCAGTTTGCTTTCATTGTGAGTGTTTAAAGCTGTAAGCCAGCTGAAAGTAAAGGTACCGGAAAAATTATCCCTGGTGCCTGTGAGCTTCTGAAGAAAAAAATGGAAAATGAAGAACAGAGAAGCTATGCAAAGGTAATCCGGCCAAGGGGAAAAGTGTTAATCCGGGAATCCATCGCAGAACCGGGATAATATCAACTCTTTACTCATCCCGTACTTTGCTGTATACTTATTATGAAAATCAGGTGTCTGAGCAACGCCGAAATGAAGATTCAGGAGGAAAAAGTATGGCTATTTTAAAGCTGGCCCCCAGTTTTAAGGATTATATCTGGGGCGGACGAAGACTGATCGAGGAATATCATAAGCCCTACGACGGTGACATTCTGGCAGAGAGCTGGGAAGTATCCTGTCATCCGGACGGTCCGTCTTTTGTGACAAATGGAGAGTATGCAGGAAAGACCCTGCAGGAATACATAGATCTGGCAGGCAGAGAGGTGCTTGGAACCAACTGCCGCCGTTTTGACGAGTTTCCGGTGCTGATCAAATTTATCGATGCGAAGGATAACCTGTCTATTCAGGTGCATCCGGACAATGCCTATGCGCTGAAAAACGAGCATCAGTACGGAAAAACTGAGATGTGGTATGTGGTAGACTGCGAGGAAGGCGCTTACCTTTACTACGGCTTCAACCGTGAGGTCAGCAAGGAAGAGTTCGCAGAGCGTATCAAAAACAACACGCTTCTCGAGGTTCTGAACCCGGTGAAAGTAAAGAAGGGTGACGTTCTCTTCATCGAGTCCGGCACAATTCATGCTATTGGAAAAAATATCCTCATCGCGGAGATCCAGCAGAACTCCAATGTGACTTACCGTGTGTATGACTACGGCCGTATTGGTAAAGACGGCAAGCCCAGAGAGCTCCATGTGGAGAAGGCTCTGGAAGTGACCAGAAGAGAGCCGGTTCGCCCGAGAGAGGACTGCGCTCCCCATGTGGCAGCCTGCGACTATTTCGTGGTAGACAAGCTCAGTGCAAAAAATGAAAAACTCACCGGTTTTGTGGGAGAAGAATCCTTCAAGAGCATCCTCGTTATGGAGGGTGAGGGCGAGATCGTCAACGGCGACGAGAAAATGAGCTTCAAGAAGGGCGACAGTTTGTTCCTTCCGGCTGATTCCGGCGCTTATGAGATCAGCGGCGCCTTTGAGGCCCTTGTGACCAGCGAGGGAGCCAAGAAAAATCCGCTCCGCATCGGTATCGACATGGGCGGCACCAGCATCAAGATCGGCGTGGTCAATGAGAAAAATGAGATCATTGCGAGGACCGTTCTGGAGACCCGTCTGGATATCGCTCCGGAAGAGCTCATTGCCAATATGGGAAAAGTGACCAGAAAGCTTCTGGAAAATTCCAACATTCCTCTGGACCAGTGCGTGGGCGTAGGTATCGGAAGCCCGGGAACCATTGACGACAAGGAAGGCGTGGTGATCTATTCTAACAACTATGCCTGGGAGAATGTTCCGCTCCGTGCAGAACTGAAAAAATATCTTCCGCTTCCTATTTATATTAACAACGACGCAAACTGCGCGATGCTGGGCGAGGCCGCAGCAGGAGCCGCAGCAGGTAGAAAAAATGTAGTCTTCCTGACGCTTGGAACCGGCGTGGGCGGCGGCTTCCTCATTGACGGCAAGCTCTTTAACGGCGGCCTCTTAGGCGGAACCGAGTTCGGTCATACCGTTGTCCAGGTGGGCGGCGTGCGCTGCACCTGTGGAAGAGAGGGCTGTCTGGAGTCTTATGCTTCTGCTACCGGACTGATTCGCATGGCAAGAGAGCAGATGGACAAGCATCCGGATTCCCTGCTCTGGAAACTCTGCGACGGCGACAAGAGCAAGGTAAATGCAGAGCTGGCTTTCAAAGCTTCCGATGAGAAGGACGAGGCCGGTATGCTGGCTGTGCAAGAATACATGAAATATCTGGCAGCCGGAGTTGCCAATGCCATCAACATGTTCCGGCCGGAAGTTGTCGTTCTTGGCGGCGGTATTTCCAACCGCGGCGAGAAACTGGCAGCAGAACTGAATGGGATGGTAAAAGGCGAGTGCTTTGGACATACCTTTGTGAAACCCGCTGAGGTTGTCATTGCATCCCTGAAAAATGACGCAGGCATCATCGGAGCAGCAGAGCTCTGCTGATAAAAAAATAGGAAAAGCTCCGGCTGACAGGTTTTCTGCCAGACCGGAGCTTTTTTAAACAATTATTTTCTTGTGAGCCAGTCTTCGGGGAGTTCCGTAAGAGGTTCCGGGAAAGAGAGAAGAGAACCAACTCTGGCAAATTCTTCTTCCAGATTTTTATCCAGCTTTCCTTTCTCATTGGGAGACAGGTTCAGCATGAAGTTTACATTCATGGGGAAATACTGCTGCATTTTCTGGATGCCCCAGGAAGCAGGAGCCGGAGTGGTATCCGGATTCTTTGCGGTCTGCTCTACCGGAAAGCACAGGATACGGAGGAAAAAGAAAGCGGCAGCCAGAACGAACTTGTCCGTCAGGCTGTCGCCTATATACAGCAAAATTACCGGAATCCTCTTACGCTGAAAGAAACAGCGGAATATGTAGGGCTTTCCCCTTCCTATTTCTGACCTCCTTTAAGAAAAAATACGGGGTTCCGCCTGCCAGCTACCGAAAGCAGAAAAAGGAACTTACCGGTTAAAATACTTGTCCAGCTGTTCCATAAACTCCGCCGGGATCTCCTTCGGGAAGGGGAAGGTCGGGAGGTTTCCAAGGCGGTCGGCGATGTAGCCGAGGAGCATGGCGCTGCGCTTTAAGGACCAGGAGGAGATGAGGTCCACGGTGTCGTGGCGGGTGTGCATGCCGAAGCCGTCGCGGTTCAAGGTCATGGCCGGGATACCTTTCCAGGCGAAGGTGTTGGAGTCGCTGCCCCAGATGGCGTTGGAGGTCCGCATGCCAAGGCCGATCTCGTGGGCCATGTAGGTGATCATCTGGCAGATGGCGGGATCAGCAGTGACGCCGACAACGGTGCCGCCCACAAGCTGACCGGCTAGGTCCACATTCATATTGAACTGGTGGGAGGGAAGCTCAGAAGCATGGGCGCGGACATATTCCTGGCTGCCCAAGAGGCCTTTTTCCTCAGCACCAAACCAGATGAACTCCATCGTGCGCTTCGGGCGGTGAGCGTTAAAGTAACGGCAAAGCTCCATGATGATGGCTCCGCCGGAAATGTTGTCGTAAGCGCCGGGGCCGGCAGGTACGGAATCGTAGTGGGCGGTGAGGGTCAGGATTTCGTCGGGCTTCTCGGTACCGGTGATCCGGGCTGCCACATTGGCTGAGATCCGCTCCACAAGTTTCTGCTTCAGAACCAGTTTTGCTCTGGAAGCGCCGCGGCTTACGAGGTCAACGGCGTCTCTGTGATGGATGCAGACGCCCTGGATTGGTGTCTCTTTCATGGAAGGAAGAGAGTAGAGCGCGGGTTTCAGGTCCTCGCCCTCGTCGATGGGGGCGCCGCTGATGCTTAAGTAAGCGACGGCTCCTGCTTTGACCAGTTTCTCGTATAAATCTTTGCGGACCGGACCGTTTACCATCACGATCTTTCCTGTGGCATAGCCAAGGCTGATATCGTCGCCGTTCTCCGCATAGAGGAAGGGAGCCTCCACGCCGCCCTCCGGGGTACTGCCGCATTTGCCGTAACCGGTGACAACGTATTCTTTCTCAAAGGGTTCCGTGATAAAAAAGCGGGCTTCCTCGATCTCAAAAGCTTCAAAAGGAAACTCCTCCAGACGGCTCTCGAGGCCGAAGGAGCGGAGCTCTTCCTGGATGGAAGCGGCGGCTTTCTGTTCGCCTTCGGTTCCGGCTTCCCGGATATAATCAAATTTTCTGACAAAATCAAGCTGACGTTCTCCGTCAATTTCTTCAAAATACATGGTAAACCTCCAAAATAGTTATTCTTTCCTTATTCTAACATGGGAAGGATTTTATGACAATCATTTCCAACTATCTTTACATTTCCTGAAAGAGAAGAGTATAATGTTCGTAATTATTCAGAATAAAGCGGAATCGAGCTTGGCTCTGAATAATTACGTTACTACATAAAAAGAGGAAAAAGAAAATGAACGAAAAGAATCATTTATTCAGCAATCATGTATTGAAAATGCTCCTGATCCCGCTGGTGGCGGAGCAGTTTCTGACCTCCCTTATGGGAACGGCGGACAGCATGATGGTGAGTAATGTGGGCTCTGCGGCAATTTCAGCCGTCTCGCTGGTGGATTCCATCAACGTGCTGGTGATCCAGGCGTTTGCGGCTCTTTCGGCCGGCGGAACCATCGTCTGCTCCCAGTATATCGGGCAGAAAAATCTGAAAAAAGCCACAGAGAGCGCAAGGCAGCTCCTTCTGGCGGTGGCCTCCATTTCGGTGCTGGTCATGGTGGTTTGTCTGGCTTTCCGGACACCGCTTCTTCGGCTGGTATTTGGAAAAGTGGACGCGGAGGTTATGGATGCGTCGAAGATTTACTTCCTTATTACCTCCCTGTCCTTCCCTTTTATCGCCCTTTATGACGCGGGAGCTTCCGTCTACCGGGCTCAGGGTGATTCAGCAACGCCTCTTCGGATCTCCGTGGTGGCAAACTGCCTGAACATCACGGGAAATGCCGTGCTGATCTGGGTTTTCCATATGGGAGTGGCAGGCGCTGCTCTGGCGACCCTGGGCTCCCGTGTTTTTTCAGCGATTGTCGTTCTCTGGCTTCTTCGAAGTCCGAAAAATGAGATTGCCGTGAAAGATTATCTCACAATCCGTCCCGATGGCACCCAGATCGGCATGATCCTGAAGATCGGTATTCCCTCCGGCGTGGAAAACAGTATGTTCCAGTTCGGAAAGCTGGCGATCCAGTCTACGGTTTCCACCATGGGAACTGTCGCCATCGCCGCCCAGGCCATGACGAACATTCTGGAGAACTTAAACGGTGTGGCTGCCATTGGCATCGGTATCGGCCTGATGACTGTGGTGGGCGAGTGTATGGGAGCCGGCCGGAAAGACGAGGCTGTCTACTATGTGAAGAAGCTTTCGGTCATTGCAGAGGTGATCATCATCATCTGCTGCGGAGCAATTTTCCTGCTCACAAAGCCCATCACGACGCTGGGCGGCATGGAGCCGGAGAGTGCGAGCCTCTGCTTCCATATGATTACCTGGATCACGATCGTGAAACCCATCGTCTGGACCGCAGCCTTTATTCCGGCCTATGGCCTTCGGGCAGCAGGTGATGTGAAATTTTCCATGATCATTTCCTGCCTGACCATGTGGCTTTGCCGGGTGAGCCTCTGTATCTTCCTGAGCCGTCATTTCGGCATGGGTCCGATGGCTGTCTGGATCGGTATGTTTTCCGACTGGACTTTAAGGGGCATCTTCTTCGGAATCCGTTTCCACAGCCGGAAATGGCTGGAAAAGAAAGTCATTCAGTAAAGGAAAGCCCATGAAGAAAAAAGTGACCACGACGGATATCGCGAAAATGGCCGGAGTTTCCCAGGCGACGGTATCCATGATCCTGAACAAAAAATACAATGTCTCTTTTTCCAGGGAGACCATTGAAAAGGTGGAAAAAGCCGCGGAAGAGCTGGGCTACCACAAATCTGAGTGCCGGAGAGCAAGGAAACTTACGGGTCAGAAGCTCATCGCTGTCTTTTGCCCGACTCTCACGAATCCCTACTATGTGATGCTGCTTCAGGGCATTGAGGAGATCGCGAAGGAGAGCGGCTATACGGTCTTTGTCTGTAACACCCTGCGGGATCTGAAAACCGAGGAGAGCTGTCTTCGGATGCTGCGGCAGATCCAGCCCATGGGAATCATCTACACCTGCAATCCCAGCGCCTGTTTTCAGCAGGAGATCCTGGCCCTGTCGGAAAATATTCCGCTGGTGGTGATAAAAAACAGAGATCTCGATATGGAAGTGGATGTGGTGGAGCTCAACAACGCGAAGCCGGGACGGCTCATGGCCCGGCATCTTTTGGAGCTGGGGCACCGGAAAGTGGGGTTCATTTCCCCTCCGCTTACGAGACGGCAGCAGCAGCGCTTTCAGCGGGTGGAGGGCTTCATGGAGGAGTTTCGGGAGGCCGGGATTCCGGAAGGCGTCATCGTGAAGGCCGCAGACGAGGAGGTGGACAGCCGGGTGCCGGGAATGGATTCGGAGTACAAGATTGGCTATCAGCTGACGAAGGAGCTTCTGAAGGAGGAGAAAGGCATCACCGCTATCGCGGGCCTCAATGATATGATTGCTCTTGGCGTGCTGGACGCCCTGGCGGAAGCTAAGATCCGGGTGCCCTCGGAGATGTCAGTCCTGGGCTGTGACAACATCCTCTATGGAAAGCTCAAGGATATTTCCCTGACAACGATCGAGCATTTTGTTCAGCAGAAAGGCAGGGATGCCTGCGAGATTATTATTAAGAAGATTCACGCCCTCACAAGCCGGGAGGATGAGATCCGGCCCACGAGCATTTACCATATTGAATATGAACCGAAGCTCATCATACGGGGGACTACGGCGCCGGCGAAAGTGCGGCGGAACTTTAGCCCTGTAAAGAAATAAAGATAAATAAAAATTAAGAATTATTAGTAATAATCAAGACTATCTGACAGGGACTTCAACAGAATATCACGAAAGACAGGAAAGCATATATTGATAAAAGTTTATTTTATTAGTATATGCTTTTATTAATAAAAACTCAGGGCGGTTGACGGCGAAAGGAGATGTGCTATACTGGATTCAAAAGTTTACAGTACCTAATTCAAGGAGGAAAAAGCAATGAAATTTTTCGTAGATACAGCAGATGTAGATGAGATTCGCAAAGCCAACGACATGGGTGTGATCTGCGGCGTGACCACAAACCCGTCCCTGATCGCAAAGAGCGGAAGAAAATTTGAGGATGTGATCAAAGAGATCACTTCTATCGTGGACGGCCCCATCAGCGGTGAGGTAAAAGCCACCACCACCGACGCTGAGGGAATGATCAAGGAAGGCCGTGAGATTGCAGCCATCCATCCGAACATGGTAGTTAAGATCCCCATGACCGTAGAGGGACTGAAAGCAGTCAAAGTCCTTTCTTCCGAGGGCATCAAGACCAACGTGACCCTGATTTTCTCTGCAAATCAGGCTCTTCTCGCAGCTCGGGCTGGCGCAACCTACGTTTCTCCGTTCCTCGGAAGAATTGATGATATTTCCGGCTACGGCATTGACCTGGTTCGTCAGATCGCAGACATTTTCGACGTGGCAAAAGATATCCACACAGAGATCATCGCAGCCAGCATCCGCAACCCGATCCATGTAACCGACTGCGCCCTGGCAGGAGCTGATATCGCCACCGTTCCTTATAAAGTTATCGTTCAGATGACCAAACATCCGCTTACCGATGCCGGGATCGAGAAATTCCAGGCAGATTATAAGGCTGTATTCGGAGAGTAAGCCAGAAAAAGAGCTTGCATCAGACAGGGACTTTTCGTATAATGGGGGCAGCGGCATCCGGCCATCTGAAAAAGACCATGCTGCGCTGATTTCACGCTATGCGTGACAACATTTAAAGGAGCGAGGAATTAAGATGAACAAGTTAGAGCTTCAAAAGACTGCTAACGAAATCCGCAAAGACATCGTGACTGCTGTTCACAGTGCGAAGTCCGGTCATCCGGGTGGATCCCTTTCTGCAGCTGATGTTTTTACCTATCTGTATTTCAAAGAGATGGAGATCGATCCGAAGAACCCGAAGGATCCGGACAGAGACCGTTTTGTGCTGTCAAAGGGTCATAACGCGCCGGGACTTTATTCTGCACTAGCAGAGAGAGGCTATTTCCCGAAGGAGGATCTTGTAACTCTGCGTCATCTGGGCTCTTATCTGCAGGGCCATCCGGATATGAAACACATTCCGGGCGTAGATATGTCCAGCGGTTCTCTTGGACAGGGAATTTCCGCAGCTGTTGGTATGGCGCTGGCCGGAAAAATGGACGGAAAAGATTATCGGGTATTTACCCTTCTGGGCGACGGTGAGATCCAGGAAGGACAGGTCTGGGAGGCAGCGATGTTTGCCGGAGCCAGAAAGCTGGACAACCTGGTAGTGATCGTGGACAATAACGGACTTCAGATCGACGGAAATGTTGCTGACGTCTGCTCCCCCTACCCCATCGACAAGAAATTCGAGGCTTTCAATTTCCATGTAATCTCCGTAGCTGACGGAAACGATTTCGACCAGCTGGAGAGCGCCTTTGAGGAGGCAAAGACCGTCAAAGGCATGCCCGTGGCTATCGTGATGAAGACCGTCAAAGGAAAAGGCGTTTCCTTCATGGAGAACCAGGCCGGCTGGCACGGAAAGGCTCCCAACGATGAGGAGTATAAGATCGCAATGCAGGATTTGGAGAAAGCAGGTGAAGCATTATGTCAGAAGTAAAGAAGATCGCTACCAGAGAGAGTTACGGAAATGCCCTGGTAGAGCTGGGCAAAGAGCATGAAAATCTTGTGGTTCTGGACGCTGACCTTGCTGAGGCTACCAAGACCGGTATGTTTAAGAAAGTATTTCCGGAGCGTCACATCGACTGCGGTATCGCCGAGAGCAATATGGCAGGCATCGCAGCCGGTCTTTCCACTACAGGAAAGGTTCCCTTCATGAGCACCTTCGCCATGTTTGCGGCCGGCCGTGCTTTTGAGCAGGTGAGAAACTCCATCGGCTATCCCCATCTGAATGTGAAAATCGGTGCAACTCACGCCGGTCTTTCCGTAGGTGAGGACGGAGCAACCCATCAGTGCAACGAGGATATCGCTCTGATGCGCGTCATTCCGGGCATGGTTGTCATCAATCCGAGTGATGATATCGAGGCAAAAGCAGCAGTAAAAGCCGCTTACGAGTATGTAGGACCGGTTTATCTCCGTTTCGGCCGTCTAGCTGCACCGGTGATCAATGACCGTCCGGATTACAAATTTGAGATCGGCAAGGGCCTTACCCTCCGGGAAGGTAAGGATCTGACCATCGTAGCCACCGGTCTCATGGTATCCGAGTCCCTGGCAGCTGCTGAGATGCTGGCAAAAGACGGTATCGAGGCAAAGGTCATCAACATCCACACGATCAAACCGCTGGATGAGGAGCTGATTGTTGCAGCAGCAAAGGAGACCGGAAAGGTTGTTACCGTTGAGGAGCACTCCATCATCGGCGGTCTGGGAAGCGCTGTCTGCGACTGCCTGAGCGAAAAGGCTCCGACCAAAGTCCTGAAGATCGGCGTCAACGACGTCTACGGCGAATCCGGCCCGGCCAAGGAAGTCCTCCACAAATATGGTCTGGATGCAGAAGGCATCTATACGAAGATCAAGGCATTTGCATAAAAAAGAATATAATATGAGGGTTCGCTGATGAGCGGGCCCTTTTTTCATGTAATAGTTACAAAATTTTCTGCCCGGGGGCAAAAAGATTTTTCTGCTTATTGTATAAACATTTTTCACAAACTTGTGATATACTAACTCACAGAAAAAAGGTATAAGGGGAACAGACATGGAAATGGATTTTGTGATAGCCTGGGTGGACGGGAATGATCCTGCCTGGCAGAAGGAAAAGAGAAAAACGGAACATGTTCCTGAGGTCACGGCGGAAGCGGATGACAGAAACGAGCGCTACCGGGACTGGGATAATTTACAGTACTGGTTTCGCGGTGTGGAACAGTTTGCACCCTGGGTACGGAAAATTCATTTTGTCACCTGGGGGCATTTCCCCAAATGGCTGAATACGGAGCATCCGAAGCTTCATATTGTAAAGCACGAAGATTTCATCCCTTCTGAATTTCTGCCTACCTTTAATTCCCATACCATCGAATGGAATTTTCACCGGATTCTGGGACTTTCCGAGCGGTTTGTCTATTTCAATGATGACATGTTTCTGTTGAACCAGATCCACCCGGAGAATTTTTTCATCGGGGAAAAGCCCGTGGATATGCTGGCCCTGCAGCCGGATGTGGCAAATACGGATAATGAAGTGATGCCTTATATTTACCTGAATAATGCAATGCTCCTGGCAAAATACTTTAAGAAATATGAGAATATGAAAGCGCAGCCGGGGGCCTATTTTCATGTCGGTTATCCTCCGAAATATTTTTTCTATAATCTGATGGAGACGGCTTTTTCAAGATTTACGGGCTTTTACACAGTCCATGGGCCTTCGCCTCTGAAAAAAAGCACCTATGAGAAGCTGTGGGAGCTGGAAGGAGAGCGCCTTATAGAGGTCTGTGGCCATCCCTTCCGCCACAAGGGCGATGTGAATCAGTATGTGCTTCGGGAATACCAGAAGCTCAGCGGGAATTTTGTCCCGAAGAATGTGCAGAGGCTCTGCAGCTACTATGATATTGGAAATGATAACCGTGCGCTGACAGAGACGATCCGGAAGCAGAAAAGTCCGATCGTCTGTATCAACGACAGCAATCACGCAATCGACTTTGAAAAAGCGAAACGGGAGCTGAATGAGGCTCTGGAATTTCGGCTTGGGAAAAAATCTTCATTTGAAAAGTAACAAAAAGGGGAATATCAATGAATATCCTGCTGACAGGAGGCTCCAGCAGCCTGATCGACAGTATGATTCTGAAGCTCCGCAAAGAGGGGCATCGGGTGTTTATACTGACTGGTGACAAATATAAGCATAATAAATATGAAAAAGTATTTGAAAAATATGAGTTTCCATACGACAGCGAGAATCTGAATGAGATTCTGGAGAGCGTCAACCCGGATGTGACCATTTTGATGGGAGCCTTTGACACCAACTACTACTGGAATGGGGAGGAGAGGGAAAATGTCCGTTTTGTCTCTCATCTCGTAAATATTCTGGTGGCACATTCCAGGTTCAAGAAAACAAAATTGATTTTTCTCTCCTCGGACGAAGTGTACAGCGGAAATTACGCGCATGATATCGAAGAAGATGAGAAGTTTTCCGGTTCCGGACTGAAGGCAGAGTGTCTCTCCCAGGCAGAAGAAATGTGCAGGAATTTCTCGGAAAACCGGGGAATGGATCTGATAGTCTTAAGGCTGGATCATTTTTATGGGATTCCTAAAGGGAAGAAAGATTTAAATCATATTGTGGACAGAATGTGTCTGGAGTGTCTCCGGGACGGCTATATCAAGGCGGGTACGGATCATGAGTTTTCCATGCTGTATGAGAAAGATGCAGTGGAATATATTTATCAGGTGGTAAAACGGAAAAAACACGAGCATTTTCTCTATCATCTTTCTTCCAGTGATGTGGTCAGCGAACTGGAACTGGCAGCCATGATTCAGGATGAAATGAAGAGTGAGGCCAATATCATAACAGTTCCGGGAGGAGATGGGCGCTGTGTGCTTTCCGGCAGCCGTTTTGAGAGGGAATACGGTGTACACGCTTTCTGTGACTGGAAAAAGGCTGTGAAGGATATCGTTTCTTACATGCAGCGGCATAAGGGCGTTTTCCTGAAGGATGACGAGCTGAAGAAGCCCTGGTGGAAGAGGCTCTGGGAAAAATGGAAATGGCTGCTTCATGTGCTTTTTCCTTTTATGGAAAATCTGGCCTGCTTTATTCCGTTTTTCATGCTCAACAACCGTACAGTGGGAAGTGAATATTTTGCCAATCTGGATCCCTTCCTTTTATATGTGCTGCTCTTTGCCATTGTATATGGGCAGCAGCAGGCAACTTTTTCTGCCATGTGTGCGGTGGCAGGTTATTTGTTCCGGCAGATGTATACCAGAAGCGGTTTTGAAGTGCTGATGGATTACAATACCTATGTGTGGATTGCCCAGCTCTTTATTCTGGGACTGGTTGTCGGTTACATGAGAGATCAGATCCGTACGATGCGGATGGAGAGCCAGGAGCTTGAAGACCACTTATCGAGGCAGATCACGGATATCCGGGATATCAATGAGAGCAACATCCGCGTGAAAAAGGTCATGGAGCAGCAGCTCATCGATCAGAGGGATGGTATCGGCAAGATCTACAGCATCACGAAAGCGCTGGATCAGCGAATGCCGGATGAAGTTATGTTCTACGCCGTCGAGATTCTGACGGAGCTGATGGGAACACGGGATGTGGCGCTCTATAACGTGGTGAACGGGGATTATGCCCGGATCTTTTCTGCAGCCTCCCCAAAAGCCCGGAGTCTGGGAAATTCTATCCGCTATCGGGAGATGACAGAAATTTATGAAGAGCTGGCGGAAGAAAAGGTTTATATCAATAAAACCATGGATGAAAGGTATCCGCTGATGGCCCGGGCCATTTATCAGGAGGGTTCCATACAGATGATTATTATGTTGTGGGGCTTAAGCTGGGAAAAAATGACTCTGGGGCAGGCCAACTTCCTTACCGTAGTCAGCTATTTGATTCAGAATGCGGTGCTCAGTTCCCAAAGATACATGCAGGCACTGGAAGAAAAGCGATACAGCCAGGATTCCAGAATTCTGGAGAAGGAAGCCTTTGTTTCCCTGGTACAGGCTTATAAAAGTGCAGAGGAGCGGAATCTCGTGGAATGTATTCTTCTTCACATCGAGGTACCGGCGGAAAACTACCGGGATGTGGACGCAGCCATGACGAAGCGTCTCCGAGGCAGCGACTATATGGGCATCATGACAGACGGAGGGCTTTATGTTCTTCTGGCAAACACGACAAAAGAAAGTGCTGTTCCTGTACAGGCACGTTTTAAGGAAAATGGCTACCAGACAGAAATTGTGGAGTAAAAACAGCAATGTCACAGAGAATGAAACTGTTTATTTTAATCCTTGTTATAAATATCGTTATGGTTCTGGTTTATCTGATCTGGAATCATCTGAGAAAAAAAGAAAAAGTTTTGAGTACCTGGATGAAGGCTGCAGTTATGCTTCTTTGTCCGCTGGTGGGGCCGGCCTTTGTTTTTCTCTCCTACTTGTTTTATAAGCTTGTGATGTCCCAGAACATGGATCTTTCGGATGTGGTTTTTGGCAAGGAAAAAACCAGGGCTTTCATCAGGCCGGATGAAGAGGTGGAGAAGAATATGATCTCCATCGAGGATGCCCTGGAAATTGCCGATAAAAAGAGCCTTCGTACATTTATTATGAATGTAATCCGGGGAGACTACAGGAATTCGCTGGCCTCCCTTGCTCTGGCTCTGAACAGTGAGGACTCGGAGACCGCCCATTATGCGGCATCGGTTCTTCAGGATGTGCTCAGTGATTTCCGCAGTCAGGTACAGGAAAAATATGTCCGGAGTCAGGTGGAGGATGAGGAACAGGCAGAAAATTGTATCTCCCTGGTGGAGTATATGCTCCCAATTATTGTGCAGAAAGTTCTGACAAATATGGAGCAGCATGCCATGATTGCCAGAATGGATGAGGTGTTGGAAAAAGCCTGGACACTGGATCGCAGGAAGATCAGCAGTGTGCTTTATGAAAAAATGTGCCAGTGTCTTCTGGATATTCAGGACTATAAGACTTGTGAAAAATGGTGTGTTCGGTCTATGGAGCAGTATCCGGCTGCTCTGTCCAGCTATACCAGTGAACTGAAGCTCTTTTTCTCCTGCGGGGATAAAGAGAAGTTTTTTGATGTGATGAAAAGGCTGCGGGCCTCGGATATCACGATTGACAGCGAAACTCTGGAGCTGATCCGGACCTTCATGTGATAAAGGATGAAAAATGGTTTCAAGACGAAATTTTTTCAGCATAACGATTATGATGCTCGTTCTCCTCGTGCTCTTTCAGTTTTCCATGGTCTTAAGAGACCGGCAGAACACCTATGATACAAACGCAAATCTTTCCCAGCGGGTTTCGGACGGGGAAGAGGCCTGGAGCCAGGAGACGAGCCGGACTTCTGAATGTTTTGGAGAAAAAAAGAACATTATTTTCATAGGGAATGCTTCCGGAAGCATGGGAACGGCGGTCACGAGATGGGGAACCTATATCAAACAGCCCGTCAGTTCCTATGATTCCCTCGCGGCATTTGAAGAAGGGGAGGAAACGCTCCCGCAGATGCTGATTCTGGAATCGGAGACCTATGCACTGGGTGAAAATCTGGTGAAACTCAGGAAACTGGTAAAACAGGGTGTCATCCTTGTCTTTGGCTGCCTGGAAGATCCGAAGGTTCTGGCGGAGAACGAGAGCTTACGGAAATTCCTGGGGATTCGCTCGATCGTTTCCGAGACGACGGAGCTTAACGGGGTAAGGCTTTTTGCGGGACTGCTTCTGGGAGGCGAGAGCGTCTACGAGACACCGGAAAAAGAAGATGAGAGAAAGCGCCAGGATCTGGAACTCACTGTTCCATGGTATCAGGTGGGAAGCGGAACCAAGACCTACATGGTGGGCCTTTTGCCGGAGGAGAGCGAGGCAAATGTGAAAAATGAGGACCTGCCCACGCTGATCTGGCGAAACGGAATGGATAACGGCAGTGTCTTTGCCGTGGTCGGGGATTATCTGAAGGACAGCAGCGCCTTGGGGCTTCTGGATGGAATGCTGGCGGAAGCCTCCGACTACACGATCTACCCGATCGTAAACGCCCAGAATCTTTCTATGGTGGATTTTCCGGTTTTCGCGGATGAGAACAGCGGGGAGATTCAGAGACTTTACAGCCAGCGGACGACAGGAATGGTCCGGGATATCATGTGGCCGTCGCTGATCTCTATCACGGAACAGAGCGGGATGAAAATGACCTGTTTTGTGGAACCCCAGGAGGACTATCTGGATGGGATAGAGCCAAATGGAAGCAACATGGAGTTTTATTTAAAGCAGATGAAGGAGCAGGAGGCGGAGGCTGGTCTTTCCCTTCAGTATAAGGCAGCCGACTCCCTTGCGGACAAGCTTGAGCGGGACGCAGATTTTTTGAAATCGACGGGCAGCAGCTATGTCTACGGCGCGGCCTTTGCGGACCAGGCGGAGCTTAATGAGGTCTGGGAGCTGACGGACAGCAGTCTCCTTAAGAATGTCAGCACAGTGACCTGCGGCTACACGGAAGACTATCCGGTGGTTTCCTATGGAACAGATTCCATTACTTTACAGTGTGCAACGAGCGATGGTATGAATTATACTTACCGCGGAGATATCCGGATGAAAAGCATTGAGAGCGCCCTGGGCTATACGAATGTCATGCTGAATATGCAGGCGATCTACTGGCCGGAGCGGGAGACGGACCGCTGGGAGATCATGCAGAAGCAGTTTGCCAGCAACCTTCTCACCTACTGGAAGAACTTTTCCTGCTTTTCCAATACGACCCTTTCCCAGAGTGACGCCAGAGTGCGGACCTTTCTGAAACTGGATTACAAATATTCCAGGGAGGACGACGAGATTACGCTGGAGACCTCGGAAGCGGAAAGTTCTTTCATCCTTCGGACTCACGGGGAAGAGGCTGAGGAGATCGAGGGCGGAAGATTTGAAAGAATCGAAGAGAATGCATATCTTATCTATGCAGAAGATACGACCGTAAAGATTCAGGTGGAGGCTCCGGATCTTTCTGATTATAGCGGAAAAAACTAGCAGAGGCTGGAAAAGAGGCGAAAGATGAAGGTTTGTATTGTGGCGGAGGGCTGCTACCCATATGTGGTGGGCGGCGTTTCCGGCTGGATCAACAGCATGATCCAGTCCTTTCCAAATGTGGAATTTATTTTGCTGACGATTGTGGCAGACCGCTCCTTTCGCGGCAAATTCGTATATGGGCTTCCGGAAAATCTGACCCAGGTTTATGAGATTTATCTCGATGATTTTGAGTGGGTGGAGGGAAAAAAGACAGAGCGCTTCCAGAGAAACATGCATCTTACAAAAAAGGAGTATGCGGGGCTCATGGATATTGTCATGAACCGGAAAACGGACTGGGGCGTGATTTTTGACCTCTTCCATAAGAACCGGCTGTCCGTGGACAGGCTCCTCATGGGGCCGGATTTTTTCCAGATCGTTCGGGAATGTTACAACCGGAAATATCCGAACATTGTGTTTTCTGATTTTCTCTGGACCATGCGTTCCATTTATCTTCCGCTTTTTCGGATCATGAAGATGGAGGTGCCGAAGGCTGATTTCTACCATTGCGTGGCGACGGGCTATGCGGGCGTCCTCGGAAGTATGGCGAAGCATTTTCACGGGAGCTCGCTTCTGATCTCCGAGCATGGAATTTACACCCGGGAACGAGAGGAGGAGCTTATCAAAGCTGAGTGGGTAAAAGGCATCTACAAAAATATCTGGATCGAGCAGTTTAAGAAAATGTCGCTCCTTGCCTATGAGAAGGCGGATATCGTGACCTGTCTTTACGACCGGGCGAAAGCCTTACAGATCGAGCTTGGCTGTCCGGAGGAGAAGATCCGGGTGACGCCAAACGGCATCAAGGCGGATACCTTTGAGGGAATCCCGGGAAAAAGTGAAGAAGAAGAGGCGTATATCAACGCCGGAGCTGTCCTCCGCGTGACGCCGATCAAGGATGTCAAGACGATGATTCAGGCCTTTGCCTTTGCAAAGAAGAGTGTTCCGAAGCTGAAGCTCTGGATCATGGGACCGACGGACGAGGACGAGACCTACGCCCAGGAATGTTTTGATCTGGTGAAAGCCCTTGGTGTGGAAGATGTGGAGTTCACCGGCCGGGTAAATGTGAAAGATTACCTTGGAAAAATGGATTTTACGCTGCTGACCAGCATCAGCGAGGGCCAGCCCCTCACGATTCTCGAAAGCTATGCGGCTCATAAGCCGGTCATCGCCACAGACGTAGGAAACTGCCGGGAACTGATTTACGGAAATGACGACGGCTTTGGCTCCGCCGGAATCCTGACCCATATCATGAACATCGAGGAGATCGCCCAGGCCATGATCACGATGACGGAGGATCAGGAGGAGCGAGAGCGGATGGGAGAAGCCGGCTATAAAAGGGTAAACGCTTTTTACCGGATCGAACAGATGAAAGATGTTTACCGGGAAATATATAAGGAACTCTCGGACAAGCAGAAGCTTACCTGGACGGAGGAGCCTTTTGGACTCAGACGATAGAAAGGAGAGGAGACGGATATGGCAGGTATCGGTGTAAAACTGAACAACATCTATGGAAAGAATACGCTGACGACAGATCTCATCGGCATCGGTTACAGCACGGTTGTGACCATTGAGCCGATGCTGGCGGTGATCGGGGCTCTCACCTTCATGGAATATTTTCTGGATTTCTCGTCTGTGGATTATACTACAAGGGAACTTTTTTCCTGTACGGTGCTCTATATCTTCATTTTCGCTCTGCTGACGGCCTCGCCATTCAACTCGGTGCTCTCAAGATACATGTCGGATGTGATCTATGAGGAACGGTATGAGGATATTCTTCCATGTTATTATGTGGGGCTGTTTCTGAATATCGTGTTCAGTGCCATGGTGGGGATTCCCTTCTGTATTCACGAATCTCTGGTGGGAAAGGTGGATATCATTTATGTTTTCACGGGTTACTGTGGATTCATGGCGCTGGTGCTGGCCTTTTATTCGATGCTCTATCTCTCGATCTGTAAGGATTATAAGAAAATTTCCTTTTGCTTCCTTCTGAGCATGATTGTTACAGTTATGCTGGGCTTTCTTTTTGTGAAAGGGCTTCACTGGAGCATCACTTATAGTATGCTTCTGGCTCTGACGATTGGCTTCTGGCTCATCGCCTGCCTGGAATTTTCCATGATCCGCAGCTATTTCCGGGAAAACAGCGGAAGGTACCGGAGGGTGCTGCAGTATTTCCGGGAATACTGGCCGCTGGTGGTGACGAATTTTCTATACACGCTGGGGCTTTATATACATAATTTTGTGTTCTGGACCACGGATCTTCACATGGTTGTGGCAAAAAGCTTCGTCTGCGTGCAGACCTACGATATGGCTACCTGCCTGGCGATGTTTACGAATATTTCAGCCAGCGTGATCTTCATCAGCCGTGTGGAGATGCATTTTCACGACCGCTACAAGGCTTACTCGGAGGCTGTGACCGGAGGCCGGGGAAGCGATATCGAGATCACGAAGAAGCGTATGTTCCGTCTGCTGGCCGAGGAGCTTATGAGCCTGGCGAGAATCCAGTTCATCATTACTCTGGTGATTTTTCTGCTGTGTATGATTTTACTTCCCCGGCTGGGCTTTGGAGGTATGACCATGAGGATTTATCCCTGTCTGGCGGCGGGGTATTTTATCCTGTTTCTGATGTATGCGGAGATTATTTTTCTTTATTATTTTA
Source organism: Fusicatenibacter faecihominis (assembly GCF_020686945.1). NCBI lineage: Bacteria > Bacillati > Bacillota > Clostridia > Lachnospirales > Lachnospiraceae > Fusicatenibacter > Fusicatenibacter faecihominis. Next base: position 42,135 of record NZ_JAJEPR010000010.1, read on the forward strand.
ACGATCTGAAAGGCTCGGTGCTGACGGCCCTGTCTTTCTGCGCCGGCACGCTGATCGGAAGCGTGATTTCCACCCATTTTTCTGAGATCTGGTACGGTCTCGGTCTTGTGGCCGGCAGCTTTATCGGTTTTACCGTTGCTTTCCATCGGATTCAGTGGATGGAAAAGCATCTGGATATTCATATCTTCTGTAACGGGCATCTTTTGAAGACGAAAAAAGGAAAATGTCCGTCGCCGAAGGTGTTCGACAGATATGAAGAAAAGCAAGGGGCATATGAGAAATGAAAAAAATACTGTTTGTGATCAATACGCTGGGAGGGGCCGGCGCGGAACGGGCGCTGCTGGAGCTTCTGACGAGATTTACACCGGAAAAATATGAGGTATCTCTGTATATCCTTCTGGGACAGGGAGAACTGATCCATCAGGTACCGGCCTATGTCAGGATTCTGAATCGTGAATATTCCGACGGTTCGGTTCTCTCAAGAAGAGGAAAAGTGCTGCTGAATAAGCGGCTGCTGAAACGAATTTTTATTCGGAAAGCGATCTTCCGCGACAGCCCTTATCTGGTAAGAAATCTTGGAAAAATGCTGAAAAAGGGCAAGATCTGGCCGGACAAGCTTTTATGGAGAGTCATGTCGGACAGCGGTCAGCCGATCCTGAAGCATTTTGATCTGGCTGTGGCTTATCTGGAGGGCGGTTCGACTTATTTCGTCCATGACTATGTGGATGCGGAGAAAAAGGCGGCCTTCATTCATGTGGATTATGAGCGGGCGGGATACAGCCGGAGCCTGGATAAAGACTGCTATCGGGAGTTTGACCGGATCTTTACCGTCTCCGATGAGGTGAAGCAGAGCTTCCTCAACGTATATCCGGAGTGCATCGGCCGGACCTATGTCTTCCACAACCTGATCAACCAGGAGGAGATCCGGAGAAAGGCGGAGCTGCCGGGAGGCTTTGAGGATTCCTATGATGGAAAGCGGATTCTCACTGTGGGAAGACTGACGGCACAGAAGGCCTATGAATTTTCGATTGATGCCATGAAGCTTTTAAAGGATCATGGAGTGAAAGCCAGATGGTATGTCCTTGGCGAGGGCGAGCTTCGGGAAAAACTGCAGTTTAAGATCAATAAGCTGGGCCTGAAGGATGATTTTATCCTGATGGGAGCCAGGGAAAATCCGTTTCCTTATTATAAGGAGTGTGATCTCTATGTCCATGCAAGCCGGTTTGAGGGAAAAAGCATCGCGATTCAGGAGGCCCAGACCCTGGGCTGTACCCTCGTCGTGTCCGACTGCAGCGGAAACCGGGAGCAGGTGGAGCCTGGCGTGGACGGAATGATGTGCCGTCTGGACGCGAAGGAGATCTGCGATACGGTGGAAGCCCTGTTAAAGGATGAAGAAAAGTGCAGGAAACTGGGCAAAAAGGCAGCGGAAAAAAGCTTCCTGGAAGACAAAGATGTGTTGAAACCGTTTGATTTTTAGTGGGTGACAGGATGATCTGGAAAGGTATCAGAAGAAAAACATGGGAATTTGAGCAGGCTTTTGCCGCTGAGAACAGCGTGTATATCAGCAATCCGGCGAGGGGCTGGTACGGCGTTTACACATTCCGAGCGGAGGAAAGGATCGCCCCGGAGGAGCTGAAATGGAGCCTTCGCGAGGGCGAGACCCTGTCCCTCGTGCTGGTGGATGTCGGAGGCTTCCGGGAGCGGCCATTGGATTTAGCCACTCTTGAAAACATCCGGAAAATCCTCGCCTTTTTTGAGCAAAACCAGCGGGATGTGATCTTTCGTCCGGTTTATGACCAGGAGGGAAAAGGAAGAGAGCGGGAGCCGGCCTCCTTTGAGCTGGTGCTGGAGCATCTGGGCCAGCTGGGGGCTCTCCTGAAAGAAAATCCGTATTCGGTCTTCATTTTCCAGGGCTTTCTCGTGGGAAGCTGGGGAGAACTGCATGATTCCTCCTATCTTTCGGAGGACTGTCTGAAAAAGATGTGGGAGCGGCTGCGGCCCGGTTTAGGTGAGACGATTTACGGAGCCGTCCGGACCCCGGCCCAGTGGCGCTTGTTGGTTTCGGAGGAGGAGTTTCAGAAGGGAAACTTTCCGCGGCTGGGGCTTTTTGACGATGGAATTTTTGCGTCGAAGAGCCATCTTGGAACCTTCGGGACCATGACGAGGGAGGCCGCAGGCTGGAAAGCACCCTGGATTCGGGAGGAGGAGCTCTCTTTTCTGGAGACTCTGGGAAAAAGGCTTCCCATTGGCGGAGAGGCGGTCTCGCCGGAGAGCGCAGGGCTTTCTGAAGGCTGGGACTGTGATGGGGAAAAGGTCATGGCAGAGCTCAGAACGCTTCGGCTTACCTATCTCAATCGGGCCTACGACCGGAAGCTATTGGATCGCTGGGAAAAGGAAGGCCTCCTGGGCGCTGTGGGGCTTCATCTGGGGTACCGCTTTGTCCTTCGGAAGGCGGAGCTTATAAAAAGCTTCGGAAGTCGAAAGCGCCAGCTTTGCCTTGAAATCGAAAACTCTGGGTTTGGAGGGCTTTTTCAGGAGGCAGAGCTTTTTCTGCTATTGAAATCCGGTGAGAAGACAGAAGAGCTTCCGATAGAGATGGATTTCGGCACCTGGGCCGGAGGGGAGAAGCGGAGCCTGGAAGTCCGACTTGAGCCGGAAATGGCAGAGCTTTATCTGAAGCTTCGGAGGAAAAAAGACGGAGCGCCGATCCGTTTCGCGAATGAAGGAAGCGGAGACCGTTTCTTTCTCGGAAGCCTGCATATTTCTGAAAACTGAAATTCAGGAAAATGAAAGACGATACTTAAGAAGAAAGGATCATGGAAGGTGAAAAAGAAATCCAGAACAGAATATTCCGTTATGAATACAACGGTGGCTTTTGCCGCCCAGGCCGCAGCGATCCTCATGGGCTTTTTTACAAGGGTGATCTTTACCCGGATGCTCAGCGAAGGATATGTGGGAATCAACGGCCTGTTTAATGATATCCTGAATATTTTATCCCTCTCGGAGCTGGGTGTCGGAACGGCGATTACCTATGCCCTCTACGGCCCCATTGCGAAGAAGGATATCAAAAAGCAGCAGATCCTGATGCGGATGTTCCGGACCTTTTACCGGGCGACGGCTGGCGTGGTGCTGCTGGTGGGGCTGGCGCTTCTGCCATTTTTGGGTGTCCTGATGAAGGAGCGGCCGGATGTGGACCACCTGACCCTGATCTATCTTCTCTATCTTTTCAAATCGGTGGCCTCCTATCTTCTGATTTACAAAAAGACCCTGGTGGACGCTCATCAGATGAACTATATCACGGTGCTGTACCACAATGGCTTTCTGGTTCTGCAGGATGTGTGCCAGATTGTGATCCTTCTTCTGACGGGAAACTTTATCCTCTTTCTGATCATCGGAGTTGTCTGTACTATCGCCGGAAATATCTGCATGTCGGGAACGGCGGATCGGCTGTTTCCTTATCTGAAGGAAGAATGCAGGGAAAAGCTGCCCGAGGCGGAGCGGAAGGATATCCTGAAAAATGTGAAGGCCATGTTTATGCACAAGCTCGGAAATGTGGTGGTCAACAATACGGATAACCTTCTGATTTCCAGCTTCGTGGGCGTGGTAAGCGCCGGTATCTATTCCAACTATTACCTGCTGATTGGTTCCGTGCGTCAGGTTCTGGATCAGGCCCTCCAGGGGGTGGCGGCCAGCGTGGGAAACCTGGGTGTCACGGAGGATAAAGAGAAGATCAGCGATGTCTTTGAACAGCTGTTTTTTGTGGGCTACTGGATGTATGGCTTTGCCGGAATCTGCCTTTTCGAGATTCTGAATCCCTTTGTGGAGCTGGCTTTCGGGGAGCAGTATCTTTTTCAGAGAAATATCGTCCTGATCCTCTGCATCAATTTCTTCATCAATGGCATGAGAAAAGCGGTGTTGATTTTCAAGGAATCTATGGGACTTTTCTGGTATGATCGCTATAAGGCCCTGTCGGAGGCTGTCCTGAACCTGAGCATTTCGATTCTTCTGGTGAAAAATTTCGGCGTCTGGGGCGTTTTTGCCGGTACGTTCTGCAGTACGGTCCTCACCTCCGTCTGGGTGGAGCCCTGTATCCTCTATAAATACCGCTTTCACCGGCCGGTGAAGGAGTATTTTAAGACCTATGTAGCCTATATTTTGATGATGGCGGCCGCCTGGAGCCTCACAGAAGGGATCTGTCATCTGATCAGAGGAGGGATTTTCACGCAGCTCTTCCTTCGTGGCCTTGTCTGTGTGACGGTACCGAACCTGCTGCTCTGGCTGATTTTCCATCAGACGGAGAAATGGAAGAGATTGGCCGAGCTTTTGAAAAAAATTGTCAAAAAGGTGAGAAAGAGCTTTCGGAGGTGAAACGGGTGGCAGAGCAGGAAAAGAAAGTATCGATTGTCATACCTGTCTATAATGCGGAGAAGTATCTCGGGGAAGCGTTGGAGAGCCTCCTTGCCCAGACTTACCGGAACTGGGAAGCTATTCTTGTGGTGAGCAGGTCCGGGGACCAGACGGAAGAGGTCGTTGAGGAGTACCTGAAAAGGGATTTAAGGATCAGTCGTCTGGATCACGAGGGTCAGGGCATCAGCAGCGCCAGAAATCAGGGGATCTCTTTGGCGGACGGAGAGTATCTGCTCTTCATGGATGCGGATGATTATCTTTCGGACCCTTTGGTGCTTCAAAGATACCTGAACATTGCCGAAAAAATATCCGCGGATATCGTCGTGAGCAATTATGCCAGACTGTGGAAAGGCCGTTTTCTTCCGGCGGAGACCCATCAGACCTTCTCGGTCTATCACCGGGATTCGGAGGAATTTCGCTTCCGGGGCTTTTTCTCCGTGGGAACCCTCTCTTATGTCTGGGGAAAGCTGTACCGCCGGTCGTTTCTGGAGGAAAATGGTCTTCGGTTTGAGGATTTTCCCTACGCGGAGGACAAGCTTTTCAATATGCAGTGTTATGTTCGCAGGGCGAAATATGCGTTTATCGAGGAGATCGGGTACGTTTACCGGCGAAATGAGTCCTCAGTTTCTTATCAGTATAATCCAAACTCCAGCGACTGCTGGCTGGGGATCGCCCGGCGGCTGAAAGGGTGGCTGGAAGAAAAGGGCGAGGCTGAGGCGGTCTATGGCGGCCTCGTGGAGTACACGATATTTTTCGCCTCCTTTTTCGACGCGAAGAAGGAGTATGAGCAGCACGGGCATTCCCTCCGGGCTATCCGGAAAATCCTGAAAATTTACGGGCGGGACGCGATCGGGGGTGATTGCTTCCGAAGGCTCTCAGGAGAAAAAAGAGTCTCCGAGCTGGAGCAGAAGTTCTGGCAGGTGCTGATCCGGGGCTATTCCCTGGGCATGCGGTTTCGCTTTTATTTTCTCCTGGCCCTTGGAACCCGGGAACTCATTCATCACAGGGTAGATGAACGGATGTCGGACACCGGCCTTCGGGAAATATAAAAAACAGCGGCCCATTTAAGAGTCGCTGTTTTCAAAGATCCGGACGAGGGTTGTCTTCTGGTTGCTCTTCCGGAAATCCTTAAGGGTCTGCCGGAGAGTCGTGTTCCGGAGTGTGTAGGTGTTTTTGAGAAAGCAGAAAAAGGTGGCGGGCCAGAGGGCAGGCCAGAGAAGGGGGCAGTGGCCGGCCTTTGGAAAGCGGACCTTCATCTGCACATGGCCTTCCCTGAAATAGGTCAGAAGATTGATCTTCCGGTAGGAGCCACTGCCGACCAGGGCCTGGGAGACGTCGGTGCCCATATCGCCATCCTCGAGAATCCGGATCAGAAAGGCTTCCGAAGTTTCCGGGGAGGCATTTATCGCCGGATCGATGGATGCGGGAAGATCAAGGTAAAGACGGCAGGTCTTAAGAATGATCTCATAGAGATGGCTGATCCGGGAAGCCTTGCACCACTGATGAATCCGGGAAAAATCGATCTCCTTTTCATAGCGTTTCAGATAAAGGACGAAATCGCAGAGGAGACGGATGCCGAAGCCGCTGTAGAGATAGTGCTTCAGCATATGGTGAATCATGTAGAAAACGTATTCGGTGGGCGGAAGGACCGAGTAGGTGAAGCCATTGATGGTCTGCCGGATCGGTTTCAGCCTCAGGGGGGAATAGACTTCATCCACGGTCTGGTTGGCCGGCTCATACTGATACATGCCCACCACCCGGTAATGGAGCTCCAGCAGGAAGCTGCGGCCGGTCTTCGGAAACGTATAACGGTAGGTGACATGATGGTCGCTGAGTTCTTTTTCTTCCTTATAGCCCTGGGCTTCCAGGAGAACTTGGGCTTTTTCGAGGGCTTTCGGCTCGTTGATGTAGAGGTCGAGATCGCCGAGTTTCCGGTACTCGGGCACCGGATAGCAGGCGGCGAGGCTGATGCCCTTGAGAAGAATACAGGGGATGCCGTTTTCCTCAAGAAGGGAGACTGTGTGCCGGGTGAAGGCGTCGATCTGATAGTAATTCTGCATCATATTTTTCGTCTTCTGGAGCATCGCGGGATAAAAGGAAGTGTTCCGAAAGCCCGGCAGGACAAAGGGAACGGTCCGGTGCTCTTCCGCGAGGGCGGCAAGGGAGGCCTGCTCTTCCTCCGGGATGGCGCCGGAAAAAGAAGTATCGTTTTTAAGACTGCTTCGGATAAACTGTAGATAGTGATCGTATAAAGGCTGCATGGCGACTCCTGATTATAAAAGATAGAAAGAGTATACCACGGATAAGCAGCTGAAAAAAGGGGGAAGAAGGAATGAAAAAGACAGAAGGTTATGTGATCCGGAAGCTGGAGGAGGAGTATGTACTCCTTCCCACAGGAAAACGGGCGGAAGAGGTCAACGAAGTGATCTCCTTGAGTGAGACGGCCGGTTTTATCTATCTCCACGCCGAGGAGGCCGCATCTATTCCGGAGCTGGCAGAACTGGTGGGAAGAGAATATGGAATCGAAGCGGCGGAAGTCCTCCCGGATGTGAAGGCCGTTGTGGAGACGCTAGAGAAAAAGGGTGTGCTCTCATAGCTTCCGAAGAAAGGCTGTGAGTCTAAAGCAGAGAGGGCGGACCGGAAGCATACAAAGCCAGAGGAAGGAGAGCAGGCGGTAAAGGGGATTGGAGACGGGAGTCTCTTTTCCTCTCCTCACAAAGGCGATGAGCTTTCCGCGAACCTGGTCTTCCCGGAGAGGGCCTTCGAGTTCTGACTGATTGTCGCCCACGAGAAACAGACCCTCGGGCGTGATCCTGGCAATCCGGTGAAGAACCAGGATGCTCTGATCCCGACGGTAGAGAATGACGTCATTCCGGCGGAGGGAGGAGACAGGAACCTCTTGAATCAGGGCCTCGTCCCTGCCGGGGATGAAAAGGGGATACATGCTGTACCCCTGGGGCTTGATCCGGATGATATTTCTATCCCGAAGAAGCGCTTCAAGATCTGTTTTATACATAAAAAATCCTCGTTGTGTCGTTTTGGATTCATTATAGCATCCGCTGAAAAAAACACAAGAAAAGACATGAAAAATTCAATTGTTTATACAGTATGAATACTTGACATTTGGGGGGATTGAGCTTAAGATAGATGATAGAAAAAGACATAAATACTAGTACAGTGAATATTAAGTAACCGCCATATTGACTTGTCTGATTTTTCATCTGTTGCGTTGTCGTCAATCGACGTAGCCACCACTACGGCTCATTCCTCCGCCTTGCATATGAAGAAATCATCCTGCGTCAATATAGCAGATACTTAATTCTCACTGTACTAGAGAAATGAGGTATATAAAATGCGTGAATATACAAAACCGGTTGTATCTGTAGATGCTGGAATGGCAGAGGGGGTTTATGCTTCCAGCGGCGCCAGCCAGGGAAATTTAACGGTGAGCTATTACGGCGTCTGGGACAGATGGGGAACTAACGGCGGTAAGGGTTTAGCTTCTGTAAGCTGGTCTGATATCACTGGTACAATTACCCTGACGATCAATTTCAATGATACAGTAGATCAGGTAGAAACTACGGATGGTTCCGTACAGGTAACATGGTCCGGAAAGACAGCTACGCTGACCTTTGCTAATACAGTTTCCAATCCGTTGACGGTTGGAATCCATCTGAATCATGGAACCAGCATTGATGATCTTCAGATAACCGGATATTCTTATTCTGTAGCATAAAAAATGCACCAGGTATGAAAATGCCTGGTGTATTTTTTTTCTCACATATTCCAGTCGCTGACAGTATCGTCTGGGCCATAACCCTTTTTCTCCCAGCTGGGCATCCGGTTGCCATTGTCCAAATCATAGCTTCCGGCATGGCCGGAATCCTCATAGTGGGTCATCAGGCCGCAGCCATTTGACGTATTCGCAGGACAGCCAAGACAGGCAAACTGCTGCTTGTATCCGCGGGTTCCGCCATTCCGCTGTGAAAACTTTTTTAAAAATCTTCCATCATACGGGTGATGGCTTCCTCATCCAGCACCTCGCACCGCTTATCGCGGATGGCATAAACCCGGCTGCAGATATTCAGCACGGTGGGGCGGTGGGTCGTAACGATGCAGGTTCTGGGGTAGGTGTCCTGCATGATATTTTTCAGGACTTTTCTCTCGGTGACGACATCCAGAGCTGAGGTGGCCTCGTCCAGAAGAAGAATCGGGGATTTCCGAAGGAGCGCCCGGGCGATGGAGAGGCGCTGGGCCTGGCCTTCAGAGAAGCCTCCGCCCCGCTCTTTGACCTCGCTCTCGATGCCGTCAGGAAGCTTTTCCACAAACTCCCAGGCACAGGCGAGTTTCAGGGCTTCGACGATTTCCTCATCTGTGGCATCGGGTTTGACGTTGCGGAGATTTTCTGCGATTGTGCCGGAGAACATGGTATTTCCTTGGGGCACATAGGAGAAAAGCTTTCTCGTGGAAGGAGACATAGCAAGCTGTTCCTTTTCATTGCGGCCGGCACAGATGTGGAAGGAGCCTTTCTGAGGTTTCAGAAGAGAGAGGATCAGCCGCAGCATCGTGGTTTTGCCCTCGCCGGAGGGCCCCACGAGGGCAACGATCTCATGAGGATAGGCTTCCAGCGAAGCGCCGGAAAAGACTTTTGTGCCGGTGCGGTAGGTGTAGTCGAGATCCTTCATGATGAGGCCGATGCCCTCTTGCCGGTGCTGTTTTCCAAACTTTTCCACGGCGCTGTCCTGACTGTAGTCCTCCTGGGGCATTTCCACGATATCCATGAGACGACCCGCGGAGATCGTCAGGGAGATGGCCGTGGGAATCAGGCTGGCCAGGGAGTTCACGGAGCTGGTCAGCGTGCCGGAGAGGGAGAGAAACATGGTCATGGTTCCGTAGCTGATGGCATTGCTCCAGACGCGGTAAATGCCCCAGCCGTAGCAGCTGTAGGAGACGATGAAGCCGATGATGGACATCAGGACGGAGGTGAGGATGGACATTTTCTGGAAATCCAGCCGCATCCGGATGTATTCCGTCTGGAGACTTTTCAGGCGATCGGTGTAAAAACGGATCAGGTCAAAGGCCTTGATGGTCTGAATGTTGGAGAAAGCCTCCTGGTTGAAACCGTACATTTTCGCATTCATGGCCGCGCTCTTCTGGTTGTTGTTCCGCATCCGGCGAAGGAGCGGCCGGGAGAGCAGGGCGCTGAAGGGAATGCCTAAGAGGGCAAAAAGCGCGAAGGTCGGGTCGTAATACAGAACCACGGCCAGGGCACTTACAAAGCGGAAGGTATAAATGATGAGATTGGGAAGCCAGTTGAGAATTCCATTGGAAATATTGGAGGCGTCGGAACTCCAGCGAGTCACCAGATCGCCGGTGTGGTAGGCTGTGAGGGATTCCCAGTCCGTCACGAGCATTTTCGCGAAAATGTCATTTTTGATCTCGGAATCCACCTTCAGATTGATGAAGGTGGAGGCGTAGCCGGAGGCCTGAGACACGAGAATGTTCGCCAGGGAAAAGCCGATCATGGCGGCAAAAGTAGCCAGAAGCTTTCCGGTCTGATGGCCGGTGATAATATCCACCAGATCCTTGGAGATCAGGCTGGAAATCAGGGAGACACCGGACCCCGCGATTCCGAGAAGCGTATAGAGAACCATGGATTTCCAGTAGCGTCGGCCGTACTGGAGAATCCATTTGGACTGTGCCCACATTTTCCTGAGAGTTCCCTGCTTTAAGTGCTTTTGGATCAGGAGCAGTTTGTCTTTCATGGGAGAAGTCCTCCGATGCGGTCGATCTCTTCCTTCATGGTGCAGGCTGCGGAAGGATTCTTCGTGCAGAGGAAGGAAAGGACCGGCAGGTTTTCAGCCAGAGCCTCGGAAAAGGCCAGATTTTCGGAGAGCTGCTCCTCGCTCCAGCAGGGGGAGATCAGCCGCTGCATGACGCGGACTGTTTTTTCCCCGGCGGAGAGCTCCTGTATGAAGTCTTTTTCCGGGTCGCGTCCCAGAAGAACGATGCCGCCAAGTTTCTGGGTTTCTGTGGTGAAAATTTCGGAGGTGCCGCACCAGGGGAGGCCGTAGACGAGAAAGCGGCCGTCCTTCTGCCCGAGGAGATTCAGATCGCCGTTGAGAAGGGGCGTCTGGAAAAGCTCGTGCCAGAGGTTGGTGTGGGTGGATTTTCCCATGCCGGAGTGGCCGGAGAAAAGCCAGGCCTTTCCCTGATAAAGAAGCGAAGCCGAGTGAAGGGCAAAGCGGCCTCTTTTCTGAGCCAGAAAAAGGAAAAACAGCCGGATTGCGTGAAAAAGATTGGCCAGATTTTCTTCCGTGGATGTGGGAGCACAGGAAATCCGGACGTAGGAGCCGTCTTTCGTCATGGAGGCCTCCCGGATGTTCTTCATAGTCGGGAAAAGAAAGACATATCGGTCCGCTGCCTCCATCACCGTGAGCTCCGGATTGCGAAGAAGAACAGTTCCGTTTGCTTTCGGGGAGGGCGGCAGCGTGACAAGGTCAATTTCCTGATCCGGAAGTTCGCTTTTTTCGGAAGCAAAGGCAGAAAATTCTTTTGGAAAAAGGGAAGCCGGACCGTTCAGACGCAGGAGCAGGCCCGCGATCTCCAGGTTAAGCGTATCGTCCCGGCGCTTCGGAGCCAGGTTTTCCTCGAGAATCCCAAAGGAGAGAAGCTGCCGGAAAAAGGTCTGCACATCCTCCCGAAGCTCCGGACAGGTGCTCTCCGGCACTTCATAATACCTGGCCAGATGGTGGGTCAGTTCTTCGAGATCGGAGGTGTGCTCCAGCGTATTCCAGAGGAAGGCGCCGGTCTCATTCAGAACCACTGCTTTGTGCTGGTCGGCCACCTGCTGACCAAAGGGGAGAAGATACCAGGAATTTCCCACTTTTTTCAATGTATATCCAGATGAATGTTTCAGCATGGTAAAGGATTCCTTTCTATATTGCTAATAAGAAGGATGTTGGGGTCAAAAGGTCTTTTGCCCCAACTGATGCTTACGAATTGCTCCGCTTCGGTCGGTGCAAAACGAACATCCACTGGATGTTCTGCACCTCATGTTTGGCGGGTTCCAAGTTCAAAAGCCTTATCGTGCAAGCACGAACGGCTTCTTGACCTATAGCAATTCTGCAAAATATTGCACCCGATCCGATTCATCAGAGCGTGAAATACTGCGTCAGAAATCTTTGCCGTGCGTCGGCACGCCTGCAGATTTCATCCTTGTCTTTCGCACTCTGCCAAATTGCCTCGGCCGCATTATTTTGTTGAATCGCTATAAATTATACCACCAGGAAATAAGGGAAGGCAAATGATTTTCTCCTTGACGTACCCTGCGGAATAGGCTATAGTACGACTCAATCCTGCCTTTCATGGGGGATGGAAGGAGTAGATGATGAAAACAATAATTTTAAGACTGTTACAGGTGGTTTTGCTTGCTGTTCTGGTGATCATCGGCGTGAATGTGCTGGAGCCGCTGCGGCCGGTGAAGCTTTCTGAGGAAAAACAGGCGGCGGCCGAGGAGACGGTCCGGGAGATCAAGGAGTCGATGAAGGCAGACAGCAGCTCGGAGTCGGGAAACACAGCCCTGGAAAACCGATCGAAAGATACGGCGGCTTTGGAAAATAAGGAGCGCATCGCCTGCATCGATGACAACGAGGAGGCCTTGGTTCTTCGTCTGCGAATGATCGAGGCGGCAAAGGAATCGCTGGTCTTTGCCACCTTTGATTTCCGGGCGGACGAGAGCGGCAGCGCCATGATGGCGGCTTTCTATGCGGCGGCAGAGCGGGGCGTAAAGGTGAGCCTTTTGCTGGATGGAATGAACGAGTTTCTCTATCTCGAAAGGAGTGAGCTTTTCAAGGCTCTCTGCACACACGAAAATGTGGAAGTGCGGGTCTATAACCCCATCGATGCGTTCCATATTTTAAAAGGGAATTACCGGATGCATGACAAGTATCTCATCACCGATGATACCATGTACCTGCTGGGCGGACGAAATTCCAATGACATTTTCCTGGGGGATCGGAAGACCGGAATCAATGCGGATCGGGAGATCTTCGTCTATGAGCCGGAGAAGGGAAATGGAAAGTCGTTTCAGGAGCTGGAGGAGTATTTTGCTTCCATCTGGGAGGAAAGCTGTGTTAAGGAAAAGAAGGTTTCCATGAAAGAGGCGAAGAAGGAAGCGGCGGAAGCGAAGCTTCTGGAGCACTATCAGGAAATCTGTGAGAAATATCCGGAGCTTGGCACGGCAGCAGAGACAGACTGGACGAAGGAGACTTACCCGGCGGAGAGCATTACGCTGATCAACAACGGGACTCAGGCGGCAAAGCACGAGCCGATCATGTTCTACACCCTGGAAAAGCTGATGGAAGAGAGCAAAGATATCGTGATTCAGACGCCCTATGTGATCGCAGACCAGTCCATGTATGCAGTGATGGAAGAGACTGCGGAGCACGCGGATGTGAAAATTATCCTGAATGCCGTGGAGAAAGGCTCCAATCCCTGGGGCTGTACGGATTATCTCAATAATAAAGGAAAGATCCTGGGGACGGGCTGTTCCGTCTATGAGCTGATGAATGAGGCCGCAGTCCACACGAAGACGATTGTGGTAGATGACAGGATGTCGATTGTGGGCTCCTATAACTGGGATATGAGAAGCACCTACCTCGACACGGAGCTGATGCTGGTGATTGACAGTGAGAAACTGAATCAGCATCTGAGGGAGATGAATGCGGAGTATATGGAGAAGAGCAGAGAGGTGCTGCCAGATGGAACGGAGACAGAAGGGGCAAAGTTCCAGGAAGTGGAGATGACGACGGCGAAGAAGGGGATTTATCAGGTGCTGAGGGTGATTATCCGGCCGTTCAGGCATTTGCTGTAGGGGAAAAGAAAAGTTTGAGCCGCTGATTGTATACATGTATTCTAAAAAACTCTTGACATCTTCCTATACTTGGTATTACAATAGCAGAAATTAAAAAAGAGTTTACAGACGCAGGGGTCTGAGCCAATCGGGGCCGGACTGCCTGCGTTTTTCCATAGTATGCAGGGAAAGCTCTTGGAAATACGGAGGCATTATGGAGGACAAAAATCAGGAAGTCATACTGGAGATGAAAGATCTTTCCATTTCCTTTTTCAATAAGTCTGGTGAGATACAGGCGGTCCGGGGAATCAATTATACGCTGCATAAAGGCGAGGTTCTCGGAATCGTCGGAGAGTCCGGAAGCGGAAAATCCGTTTCCAGCCACGGAATCTTACGGCTGACACCGGACACCGGCAAGGTCAAGACCGGAGAGATTCTTTTCCACGGGAAAGATATTTTAAAGATGAACAAGAAGGAACTTCAGGAACTTCGGGGAAACAAGATCGCCATGATCTTCCAGGACCCCATGACCTCCCTGGACCCTTTGTTTACGGTAGAGTATCAGTTGAACGAGTCGCTGAAAAAGCACACGAATCTGGATGCGGTGGCCCGGAAGGCAAGAATGATTGAGCTTTTGACGCTTGTCGGAATCAACCAGCCGGAACGGCGGATCAAACAGTATCCTTACGAGTTTTCCGGCGGCATGCGTCAGAGGGTCATGATTGCCATGGCACTCTCCTGTGATCCGGAGCTTCTGATTGCGGACGAGCCGACCACGGCCCTGGATGTGACGATCCAGGCACAGATTGTAGAACTTTTGAAAGAACTGAAAGATAAACTGGGAATGGCCATTATCTTCATCACCCATGACCTTGGCGTGGTCTCCGAGATCTGCGACAAGATCATTGTCATGTATGCGGGAAAGGTGGTGGAGGAAGGAATGAGCCGCCAGATTTTCTATGAGAGATGTCATCCTTATACAGAAGGCCTTCTGGCCTCCGTGCCGAAGCTTGACAGCGATGTGAGCGAGAAGCTTAAGCCCATCAAGGGAAATCCGCCGGATATGAGCGCGGTGAAACCGGGCTGTGCCTTTGCTCCCCGCTGCAGCTGTGCGATGAAGATCTGCGTCAGGGAGGAGCCGCCCGAGTGCGAGCTGGATGAGACCCATAAGGCTTCCTGCTGGCAGGTCATCAAAAAAGCGATGCAGAATACTTGAAGGATAGGATGATAGACCATGGAAAAGAAAAATGTGGAAAGCGGAGAGATTCTGCTGGAAGTAAAAAATCTCAAGAAATATTATCCGGTGCGGACCGGATTTATCAAAAAGACGGAACTGAAGGCCGTCGATGATGTGAGCTTTTTCATCCGGAAAGGCGAGACCTTAGGTATCGTGGGCGAGAGCGGCTGCGGAAAGACCACTTTAGGAAGAACGGTTCTTCGTCTCGAGGAGCCTACCTCCGGCGATATCATTTACGAGGGCGAATCCATCATCGGAAAAAACATGAAGGAATACCGCAAAAAAATGCAGATCGTTTTTCAGGATCCATACGCCTCCCTGGATCCCAGAAAAACCGTCTCAGACATCATCGGCGAGGCCATGGATATCCAGAAGCTTTGTAAGACGAAGGAAGAGCGGAGGGATAAGATTCTGGAGCTCATGAAGCTGGTGGGACTGAACGCGGAGTTCTACAACCGTTTCCCTCATGAGTTTTCCGGCGGACAGAGACAGCGTATCGGCATCGCCCGGGCGCTGGCGGTAAATCCGGGCTTCATCATCTGCGACGAACCGGTATCTGCGCTGGATGTTTCCATCCAGGCACAGATCATCAATATGCTGGAGGAACTGCAGGAGACAAGAAAACTCACTTATCTTTTTATCGCCCACGATCTGGCCATCGTAAAGCATATCAGTACGAGAATCGGCGTTATGTATCTGGGCCATATGGTGGAGCTGGCAGAGAGTGCGGAGCTGTACCGCAATCCGATTCATCCCTACACGGAGATGCTTCTTTCCGCGATTCCGATTGCGGATCCGGATCTTTCCGCGGCAAGAAAACGGATCAAGCTGGAGGGCGAGGTGCCAAGCCCCTTAAATCCTCCGTCAGGCTGTCCTTTCCGGACCCGGTGTCCGAAAGCCGGAAAAGCCTGTGCGGAAAGCATGCCGGCGCTTCGGGAGATCACCCCGGGCCATTTCGCCGCCTGCCATAACGCATAAAGAGTAAGGAGAATAAAAATGCAGACTTCAAGATATATTGTAAAGCGAATCCTGCTGGCCCTGGTCAGCCTCTTCGCAATCATTACCATTACATATTTTCTGATGAATCTGATGCCCGGCGACCCCTTTATGTCGGAGAAGGCTTCAGAAGAAAACCGTGCGATCCTCATTGCCAAGTACGGACTGGATCAGCCGGTGTATGTGCAGTATGGAAAATACCTCGAAAATCTCCTGCACGGGGATATGGGAACCAGCTATGTGCTCCAGAAAGGCCGTGCGGTAAAGGATATCATTTTTGAATCCTTCCAGGTTTCAATGGGACTGGGCGTGAGAGCCCTTCTCCTTGCGATTGTGTGCGGCATCATCCTGGGCTGTATCGCAGGTCTCTGTAAGGATAAGCTGCCGGATGCGATCATCCGTGTCTTTTCGTCGATTGGAATTTCGATGCCTGGTTATGTCATCGCCTCCGGGCTGATGATTTTCCTGGCGGTAAACTTAAAGGTTCTTCCGGTCAATTACAATAAACCGGGCGGCTGGGTGATGCCGATGCTGACGCTGGCGATTTACCCGACCTCGTATCTGACCCGACTGACGAGAGCCAGTATTCTGGAGGTTATGAATCAGGATTATCTTCGAACCGAGAGGGCCAAGGGAATGTCAGAATTCGTGGTGGTTTTCATCCACGCTCTGAAAAACTCTTTGATCCCGGTTATCACTTACTTGGGACCGCTGACAGCCTCCATTCTGACCGGTGGTTTCGTGGCGGAGAGCGTATTCAGCGTACCGGGACTCGGCCGGTATTTCGTAAGCTCCATCAGCAGCAGAGACTACACCATGATCATGGGTGTGACGATCTTTTACTCAGCCCTCATCGTGTTCATGAACCTGATCTGCGATATCCTCTATAAGATCGTAGACCCGAGAATACAGTTGGATTAAAGGAAGAAGCCATGAAAAATATTTTAAGCCTACAGAATAAACTCACCCCGGATGATTTCGCTCCGCTGGATGAGAACTACTTTAAAGAAGAATCACTGGAAACAGAAGAGATCGGCTACTGGAAAGCCAGCTGGATCCGCTTAAAATCCAATAAGATTGCCATGGTGGCCCTGGTGCTTATCGTGATCATGTTTATTTTCGCCTTCGTCGGCCCGCTGCTTTCTCCCTATTCCTACGATCAGCAGGTAAGAGGAGACGAGGCACTGTGGCCCTGTCTCAAACATCCCTTCGGAACCGACCGTCTGGGCCGTGACATTCTGGTCCGCTGCATGATCGGTACCCGGATTTCCATGATCGTCGGTCTGGTATCCGCCGTGATCGTTATGATCGTGGGAAGCATTTACGGAGCCATCTCCGGACTCATCGGCGGCAAAGTCGATATCGTCATGATGCGTGTGGTGGATATCATCTATTCTGTGCCGGAGATCCTTCTCATTGTTGTCATCAAAATGGTCATCAGCGAACCCTTGCAGAACCTCATCGATACGGTGCCCATGTTTCATGGACTGCAGAAAATCGGTTCCGGCCTGATTGCCATCTTCATCGTTTACGGCTGTCTTTACTGGGTGGGCATGGCCCGGATTGTCCGCGGTCAGATCCTTCAGCTGAAGACGCTGGATTTCGTCACTGCCGCTGAGGCCCTGGGCTGCGGAAGAGCGACCATGATCAAGGAACATCTGCTTCCGAACTGTATCGGCCAGCTCATCGCTACCGTGATGCTTCAGATCCCCTCAGCCATCTTCACAGAGGCCTTCTTAAGCTACTTAGGAATCGGCGTATCTGCCCCCATGGCAAGCCTTGGTTCCCTGACCTCCGAGGCTCTGAACGGTATTACCACCTACCCCTACCGGGTTATTTTCCCGGCGGCTCTCATCAGTCTCATCATCCTGTCCTTCAACCTCTTCGGCGACGGACTGAGAGATGCACTGGATCCGAAAATGAAAAAATAGTTGAGAGCATAAGCAAAATGAAAAAGCAGAAGCTGCGAAAGCGGCGATAGTGCGAAGCGCGGGTCTGTGGCTTGTGCTCTCAACGGAAGCGCAGATATATACTCTATCAAGAGTTTATATAACATCCGATCATATTTTAAAGGAGGAAGATGATTATGAAAAAAATGAGCAAAATCGTATCCCTGGCAATGGCAGCAGCTCTGGCAGCAGCTTCTCTTTCCATGAGCGCCAGCGCAGACGGAGAGGACAAAATCGAGATCGCCATCACCGGCGGCGGTGAGGATTCCATGCAGCTGAACACAGCAACCGGCAGCTACCTCAACGGTCTTTCCGCTATGCGTCATCTCTATGAAGGCCTCTATAAACTGGATGCCAACAGCGAGATCTCTTTAGGCCAGGCAGCATCTGTTGATGTGAGCGATGACAAACTGACCTGGACCTTTACCCTGAGAGATGATATCACCTGGTCCGACGGACAGCCTGTGACCGCTCAGGATTTCATTTACGGCTTTGACAACCTGGCAGCTCAGGGCGGCGATTACTGCACGATTCTTTCCGATGTGGCAGAGAGCTATGAGGCTCCCGACGACAAGACCGTTGTGATCAAACTGAAACAGCCCTGCGCTTATCTTCCTTCGATTCTCGCTTTTCCGTCCACCTATCCGGCAAGACAGGATTATGTAGAACAGTACGGAGATGCTTACGCAACCGATCCGGACAAATCTGTTTACAACGGACCTTACGAGATGGAGAGCTGGGCTCATGAGTCTGAGGTAGTCATGAAGCTTCGTGACGACTACTACGATGCAGATAACATTCAGGTCGGCACCATCAACTGGGAGCTCATCACCGAGGAGAGCTCCGCACTGGCTTCCTTCGAGAGCGGCGACTATGTATATTCCGATATGTGCCCGGACGAGGAGAAACCGCGTATGGAGGGCAACGGCCTGGTTTACACCGAGGGCGACAACAACTACTGCGTGATGTTCAACCTGGGTGAGAACGGAAATGACGTGCTGAAGGATGAGAACGTCCGCAAAGCCCTTTCCCTCACCATTGACAGAGACCGTATCATGGCAATCCGCGGACTGAACGATGAGATCGGCGTGACTCTTGTCTGCCGCGGTTATGTGAATGCAGACGGAACCGATTTCGTAGACTATTGTGATCCCTGGGAGGACACTTCCGCTTACGAGGAAAACTGTGAGACAGCAAAACAGCTGCTGGCAGACGCAGGATACGCAGACGGCCAGGGCTTCCCGGCACTGAAATACATCGTGAACAACGACAGCCGCAAAGAGATTGCCGAAGCCATCGTCAACGACTGGAAAGAAGTTCTGGGAATCGACTCCATCACCGTAGAAAAAGTGGAAAACTTCTCCGCAGCAAGAAGAGCCGGTGAATATGATCTGGCTTATTATGGCTGGTACATGGATTACAAGGATCTCTCCAACATGTACAGCACTTTTATCAACACCGAGAGTGCAAACTCCTTCTATCACAGCGACGACTACGATGCCGCTTATGCAAAGGCAGTTTCTGCTGATACCGAGGAAGGACAGTGGGAAGCATACAAAGAGTGTGACGCGATCCTGGCAAAAGATCTGCCGGTATCTGTGATCCTGCACTCCATGAACACCTACCTCTTCAATGACACGAACTACGAAGGCCTGGTATATTCCTGCGGCAACTATGTATTTACTTATCTGAAAGCTCTGTAAGAGAACAAACGGAAGGCTGTGCGGATATCCGTGCAGCCTTTTTTCGGCGTTAAAAAAAGAAAGGAGTATTCACTATTATGAAACTGAAAGAAATCGCCATCGGATACATCGATATTCCTCTGGTGACACCTTTTAAGACGGCGCTGCGTACCGTAAACAGCGTAAATGACCTGATTGTGAAGGTGACAGCGGAGGATGGAACGGAAGGCTACGGGGAGGCTCCGCCAACGGCAGTCATCACCGGTGACACGAAGGAGTCCATCGAGGCGGCGATCCGCTATTACATCGCGCCCACGATCAAAGGCATGGATCTTGAGGATCTTCCGGCCATCATGCAGAAACTGGAAAAATGCCTGGCAAAAAACACAACCGCCAAGGCCGCTGTGGATATTGCCCTCTATGACCTCTACGCCAAGCTTCAGAAAAAGCCGCTGTTCCGTCTTCTTGGAGAAAAGGAGCCGGAGCTGGTCAAAACGAAGCTGGAAACTGACCTTACGATCAGCGTCAATGAGACCGAGGAGATGGTCCGCGACAGCCTCCTGGCCGTGGAAAAAGGTTTCCATGTGCTGAAGGTCAAGGTCGGAAAAGGCGGAGCCAAGGACGTGGAGCGCATCCGCGAGATCCGAAATGCTGTAGGTAAAGACATCGTGATCCGTGTAGACGCGAACCAGGGCTGGACCCGGGAGGAGGCTGTGTCCACGATCACTGCGATGGAAGATGCCGGTCTTGGCATCGAACTCGTGGAGCAGCCCGTTTCCTATCACGATTTCAAGGGTATGCAGTATGTGACCGCCCAGGTGGAGACTCCGATTCTGGCAGACGAGAGCGTTTTCTCCTATGAGGATGCGGTTCGTCTGATGGAGGAAAAAGGCGCGGATCTCATCAACATCAAGCTCATGAAGACCGGCGGCATCCACGAGGCCGTGCGGATCTGCGACGCTGCGGATCAGTTTGGAGTAAAATGCATGATCGGCTGCATGCTGGAGAGCAAGGTTTCTGTCAGCGCCGGCGTTCATCTGGCTGCCGCCCGTTCCTGCGTGACCATGGCGGACCTGGACGGCCCGTCTCTCTGCCGCATCGATCCTTACGAGGGCGGCCCGGTCTATGAGGGCCCGCACATTTTCTTGAAGGAAGACAACGGCATCGGCATCACCGGCGTTCCGGTCAAGTTCGAGACAATCTAAAAAATAACGGGGGTTTGAAAAATGGAAAGACAGCTGGCTGTGGTGACAGCGGAACATGCATATCTGCGTAGCGGCGCCGGAGAGACGGACGGAAGCAACCAGACCGGAATCGAGGATGAGATCTTTTCCGGCTGGGCCGTGGAGATTCTCGAGGAGGACCCGGAGAAAGCCTTTGTAAAGGTGCTTACCCATTATGGCTATGAAGGTTATGTGAGAAAGACAGAGCTTCGCCCGATGACAAAAGAAGAGCTGAAAGAAAGACAGGAGAAGAGCCGTTTTTACCGGATCGGCATTTCCGAGGCGGATCTTCTGGACCGGCCGAAGGTTCAGGGTCTGCCGCTGGAGCTGCTCCTGAAAAACGCGATTGTGGAGTATCTCGAGGATGCGCCCGAGGGCTGGTGCCGGGTAAGGAGCGCCGCCGGAAGAGAGGGCTATATTCATCAGGAAAATCTCCGGGAGCGGAGAGAGGATGACGGTTTTCTCCTCACAGAGGACAGGGTAGATTATTTCGCGAAGCGCCGGGAAGCGCTCGCCGTCAGCGAGGAGGCATTCCGGGAGGGCATTGTTGCAAGCGCCAGAGAGTTTCTCGGTACCCAGTACCGCTGGGGCGGCAAGTCATCCCAGGGCATCGATTGTTCTGGCCTCGCTTTCATGAGCTATCTGGACAACGGCCTTCTGATCTACCGGGACGCTTCCATCGAAGCCGGTTATCCGGTGAAAAAGATTCCGGTGGATGCTCTGAAAAAGGGCGACCTGATCTTTTTCCCGGGCCATGTGGCGATCTATCTCGGCGAGGACAGATACATCCATTCCACGGGCTATGCGAAAACGCCCTGTGTGACCATAAACAGCTTCAGGAAAGAGGATCCGGACTTTCGGGCGGATCTGGTAAATAAAATCACAGAATGTGGGAGTGTGTTTGCATGAAGATGAGAGATTTTTCCTGTGAGGAACTGAAAAGCCTGGCGGTGGAGCTGCCGGACGAGGTGAGCCGTTACGAGGCGGCCGGAGATTTTGAAGGGGCGGGAAAAGCCATTGACCGGTGGCTGGAGAAACCCGTGGGCGAGGCCATGAAGACCAGGCTTCGCTATGAAAAATATATCATTCAGGAGCTTCCGAAGGAATTTCCGGATACGGAGGAGGAAGTGATCCGGAAATTCCGGGAAAAGCTGCCTGATTTTTCCATGGAGGATCTTCAGAGGGCGGAAAGGGAAAATATGGCGGAGTGGATTCTGGTAGACGGAAAGAAGCACTACATCCACAGCTTGATCCGGAACCTCACGGACAAGGAGCCGGAGATCCGCCGTCGTCTGGGTCTCACAGAAGAGGTGACGGAGGAGGATCAGTATCAGCAGGCTGCGATCCGTGAAATGCAGGAAAAAGGAGAAAAGGCAGTCCGCATCCGCCTGAAAACCTCGATTCGCCTGAAGGATGAGAATTTCGTGTCGGGCATGAAAATCCGGGCCCATCTGCCCATTCCGGCGTGGCTTTCCCGAACCTTTGACGTGAAGATTTTAAATCACGCGGAGGGAAAAGTGACCGTGGACGAACCAACTTCCATGTGGCGGTCCATCTGCTTTGAGGATACGCTTCAGGAGAACCGGACTTTCTTTGTGGAGTATGAGTATGTTGTGTGGACAAAATATCTCGATCTCTGGCATGGAGAAGTTTCGGGAGCAGAGGATTTTAACCATGTACGGATGAAGTACGTCGGAGACTTCGTTGCCTGCCTGAGAGAACAGTACCCCCACATCCGTTTTACTCCGTATCTTAGGTCTCTGGCGTCGGAGATTGTCGGCGAGGAGAAGCGTCCCATGGAGATCGCCCGGCGGATCTACGATTACGTTACGAAAAACGTCCAGTATTCCTACATGCGGAACTATTCTCTGATGACCTGCATTCCGGAATACTGCGCGAAGAACCTTCGGGGAGACTGCGGCGTCCAGGCCCTGCTCTTTATCACGCTCTGCCGGATCGCCGGTGTGCCCGCGAGATGGGAGTCCGGTCTTTACAGCAATCCGGCCTATGTGGGAGCCCACGACTGGGCGATGTTTTATGTGGAGCCCTACGGCTGGCTTTACGCGGACCCATCCCTTGGAGGCTCTGCCTACGCGGAGGGCGATGAGAACCGCCGCCGCTTCTATTTCGGAAATGTGGAGCCTTTCCGGATGGCAGCCAACCATGAATTCCAGCAGAAATTCAGCGTGAAAAAAGAGTTCCTGCCCATCGATACCTGCGATAATCAGCTGGGTGAGATGGAATGTGAGGAGCGAGGCTTTGCGGAAGACGAACTTGAGATCACGAAAGAGATGATTTCGTACGAGGCTTTATAAGAAAAAAGACAGGCCCTGCCAGAATATTTGCCCGGCAGGGCCTGTTTGTGCTATATTTAAGCGATAACGACAGCCATCCGTCCCAAAGCGTCGTAGATTTCCTCGAAACGCTTCTCGTCTCTCCAGACGAGGCCGCTCAAGGCATCGCTGACCAGAACGCGATGCTTCTCGGGGTCGTAGCCGCAGAGGACGATGCAGTGTTCGTTATGGTAGAAATGCCAGGTTTTTCCATTGACGATGTATTCCGCCACGTCTACCGGTGTCTTGAGATAGACGGAATCATAGACGATGATGGGAATTTTCCGTTCGAGATAGGGATAGAGCTCGGAAAGAGCTGTACCCGTGAGGTCTTCAGCCTTCTGAGAGCAGCCGTTTTCCCGAAGAAAACGATTGGCCGTCTCCGTAAGGCCCGGTGCATAGATGCCGTCCCCGGAAATATCGTGGGGATCGCCCTTAAAGAGGGTGACGAAATTTTCAGGGTCTTTCTTAAGGTACTTGTCGGCGATCTCCGTCTTGGAGAGCTTCTGGCCGTAATAATTCAGCACCATCGTAAGAGCGACGGACTCGCAGCCTGTGGGGAGCTCCGGATTCTGCAGGATATTTTCCACAGGAAGAATCACGGCTTTATCAGAGGGCATAAACTCGGGGTATTCCCGCTCCGCATCCGGGATGCTTCCGAGAATAAAGCGCTCGTGACCGCCGTATTTCATCAGGCGTTTCCGGACCGTAAAGCCCTCGGCCTGAACGTTCCGGAGGCTGTACTCATTGTAGGGGGAGACCGTGGTCATCACGTTGCAGCTGGGAAGGATTTCCCGGGCATAAGAAACGCAGGTCTGGATGAGCATCCGCTGAAGCCCGTGTCCGCGGTAGTCCGGATCCACAACGATCGTATCAAGCGTGGCGGTGGAGAAGAGCTTTTCGCGGTTCCAGCCAAGATCCCAGCCTAAATTTTCAGGGGCGTCGTTTGGAAAAATGAGGGAGCCGTAGGCGATGAGGCGGGTCTCATCGTAGACACCGAAAATGGCATTGGGGGAGATGAGATAGTCCCTGTTGTCCGCCCGGTCGGTGGCAACGAAAAGATCCGGGTTTGTCATGGTGTCTGAGATATGCTGCTGCAGCTCCATGATGGCATCGAGGTCCGGGAGAGCGCAGCGGCGTATGGAAAATGAATTTTTCATAGAATCCTCCGATCAAAATATAATAACCAAAGAAAGTATAAGGTCTTGGAATCAAAAAGTCCAGTTTTCCAAAGAAAAAACAAGAAAACCCTTGACATTCCCCCTTGTGGAAGCTGTATAAGAGGGTCAGACACGCGAGGAAGGAGCATCAAAATGAAGATCAAACAGGTCGAAGAGCTGGTGGGCATCACCAGAAAGAACATCCGCTTTTATGAGGAGCAGGGGCTGCTCTCGGTGGAACGGGCCGAAAACGGCTACCGGGAGTACAGCTTGAAGGATGTGAAACGCTTACAGGAGATTCGTTTCTTAAGAAAACTTTTTATCCCCATCGAGGATATGCGGGAAGTTTTCGAAGGGAAAAAGAGCCTCACGAGCTGCCTGGAATATCAGGTGGAAAAAATGGAGCGGGAGAAAAAGAACCTGACTCAGGTGCAGGAGTTCTGCGAGACCCTTCTTCAGGAAAAACTGACCTTGGAGGAGCTGGATGCCGAGGCGTGTCTGGAACGGATGGAACAGCTGGAAAAGGAGGGGACGAATTTTATGAATATTCAGAAGACAGACGTTCATAAGAAAAAGATCCGGGGCGCATTTTTGGGAGCCGGGATCATGCTGGTCCTGATGGCAGGTACGGTGGGGATGATCCTCTGGGGAAATTCCGTGGATCCGCTGCCCATCGGGTGGCTCCTGTTTCTGATTGCCATTCCGGTAGCTTTTGTAATCGCTATCCTGGTGGCTTTAAGAGCACGCTTAAATGAGATCAAAGGAGGAGAAGAAGATGAAGCTTCTAAGTATTGAACACATCCCAGGCGTAGAATTTGAGGCCCTGGGCATGGTAAAAGGAACGGTCGTCCATTCCAAAAACTTCGGAAAAGACTTTATGGCAGCCATGAAGACGCTGGTGGGCGGCGAGATCGTGAGCTACACGGAAATGCTCAACGAGGCCCGGCAGATCGCGGTGAAACGGATGGTGGATGAGGCGAAAGAGCTGGGAGCCGACGCAGTCATCGGCGTCCGCTACGGTTCTTCCCAGGTCATGAACGGAGCCGCGGAGGTCATTGCCTACGGAACCGCCGTGAAATATCTGAAACAGAGTTGAATAAACCTCCTGTTCCCGGAAAGACTGGAACTATCAGTCAGGGACAGGAGGTTTTTGTATGCTCTATAAAAGATGGAAAGGAAGGCTTCTGCTTTTTCTTGCAGGTTTTTTTGCGGCGGTATTGTTTTTCAGCCAGGCGGCAGCGGCAGGGCGGATCGAGGATAAGGTGCTCCGTCTTCACGTCATTGCCAACAGCGACAGCGAGGAGGACCAGGCCCTGAAGCTCAAAGTGCGGGATCAGGTCCTTGCAACTCTAAAGCCTCTCCTTGAAAATGCAGAGGATAGAAGCAGCAGCGAAGCCATTGTGCGTGCTCATTTGTCCGAGGTCGAGGCGGCGGCCCGGGAGACCGCCTGGCAGGAGAAGCCCGGGGAAAACGTGCATGCGGAGCTTACCAACACCCGCTTCCCGGAGAAGACCTACGGCGACTGCACTTTTCCCGCAGGAAACTATGACGCCCTACGGATCACGATCGGCGAGGCGAAAGGGAAAAACTGGTGGTGCGTGCTTTTTCCGAGTCTCTGTTTTGTGGACACGGTCCACGGCGTCGTGCCAGAGGAGTCCAAAGAGCTCCTGAAAAATGTGCTGACGGAGGAAGAGTACGAGAGCCTTTTCACCCCGGGAAAAAGCGAGTATAAGGTCCGGTGGAAGGCAGCGGAAATCTGGCAGTCACTTTTTGGATAAAAAAAGACCCCGAAGAAAATTTCGAGGCCTGATTTTATTAAGCGTTCTTATTCTTGAAGGAAGCTCTCTTTCTCTGCATGGAATCCAGGATCTTTTTCCGGATGCGGAGGGACTTCGGAGTAACCTCCAGAAGCTCGTCGCTGTCGATGAACTCCAGGCACTGCTCCAGGCTCATGATCTTGGGCGGAGTCAGTTTCAGGGCCTCGTCAGAACCGGAAGAACGGGTGTTGGTCAGATGCTTGGTCTTGCAGACGTTGAGCTCGATATCCTCGGGCTTTCCGCTCTGGCCGATGACCATACCAGCGTAAACCTTGGTGCCCGGCTCGATGAAGAGGGTACCGCGGTCCTGAGCGTTGAAAAGACCGTAGGCAACGGCCTCGCCGCTCTCGAAAGCGATGAGGGAACCCTGTTTACGGAACTGGATATCGCCCTTGTAGGGAGCGTAGCCGTCGAAGATGGAGTTCATGATACCGTTACCCTTGGTGTCGGTCATAAACTCTCCGCGGTAGCCGATGAGGCCGCGGGCCGGGATGGAGAACTGCAGGCGGGTGTTTCCGCTGTTGTTCACACTCATGCCCTGAAGCTCACCCTTTCTGAGAGCCAGCTTCTGGATGACGTTTCCGGAGAACTCGTCGGGAACGTCGATGTATACCAGCTCCATGGGCTCCAGCTTTTTGCCGCGCTCGTCGGTGTGGTAAATTACCTCAGCCTTACTTACGGCGAACTCATAACCCTCACGGCGCATGTTCTCGATGAGGACGGACAGATGAAGCTCACCACGGCCGGAAACCTTGAAGGCCTCGGTGGTCTCAGTCTCCTCCACGCGGAGGCTGACGTCGGTGTTCAGCTCACGGAACAGACGGTCTCTTAAGTGACGGGAGGTAACAAACTTACCTTCCTGACCTGCCATCGGGCTGTCGTTTACGACGAAATGCATGGAGATCGTCGGCTCGGAAATTTTCTGGAAGGGGATGGCTTCCACATGCTCCGGGGAGCAGAGGGTATCACCGATATGAAGATCGGAAATACCGGAGATGGCTACGATGGAACCAACGGTAGCCTCGTTTACTGCTACTTTGTTCAGACCATCAAACTCATAGAGCTTGCTGATCTTGACACGGCGCTGCTTGTCCGGCTCGTGATGGTTTACGAGGACACAGTCCTGGTTTACTTTGATAGTACCGTTGTCCACTTTGCCGACGCCGATACGGCCCACATACTCGTTGTAGTCGATGGTGCTGATCAGAACCTGGGTTCCGGCAGTCTCGTCGCCTTCGGGAGCGGGGATATAGTTCAGAATGGTCTCAAACAGCGGCACCATGTCGTGGGACTCTTTGTTGAGGTCCAGGGTGGCAAAACCGCTCTTTGCGGAAGCGTAGACGAAGGGGCAGTCGAGCTGCTCATCGGAAGCGTCGAGATCCATCAGAAGCTCCAGAACCTCGTCCACAACCTCATCCGGACGGGCTTCCGGACGGTCAATCTTGTTGACACAGACGATAACCGGCAGATCCAGCTCCAGAGCCTTGCTCAGTACGAAACGGGTCTGGGGCATCGGTCCCTCGAAAGCATCCACCACAAGGATAACGCCGTTTACCATCTTCAGGACACGCTCTACCTCGCCGCCGAAATCTGCATGGCCCGGGGTGTCGATGATGTTGATTTTTGTGTCTTTATAAAATACAGCCGTGTTTTTGGAAAGGATCGTGATTCCACGCTCTCTTTCAATGGCATTGGAGTCCATGACACGTTCAGCGACTTCCTGATTTGCGCGGAAAACGCCGCTCTGTTTCAGAAGCTCGTCTACAAGGGTCGTTTTACCGTGGTCTACATGGGCGATGATCGCAATGTTACGCACATCTTCTCTTTTCATAAAAAATCGTTCCTCTCAAAAAATGTACAAGTACATACCTTATTATATGTTTATCAGTTCACAACTAATCCAGTTTATCATATTTTTTCAAGATTACAAGAGTCTTTTGAAATTTTCCAAAAAACAGTTCTAAAGTAGGAAAGGCCTGCATAAATATACTTACTAAGTAACCGCTCCGAAAGGAAAAGCTTCCGTCCGGGGCCGCTTACGGGATACTACGGGAAAGAGAAGGGAGAAGATTTATCTATGGATAAAATCATTGAAAACAATCAGGTAACTGTCATGGGCGAGATCGCTTCGGAATTTGAGTTCAGTCATGAGGTGTTTGGGGAAGGCTTTTATATGCTGGAACTTCTGGTGAAACGCCTGAGTGATTCTTTTGACCGGATTCCGGTGATGATCTCTGAGCGCCTCATCGATGTGACGCAGGATTATCGGGGGGAATTTATCCAGATCTCCGGCCAGTTCCGGTCCTATAACCGTCATGAGGAGAAAAAGAACCGTCTGGTGCTGTCTGTCTTTGCCCGGGAGGCTGCTTTTGTGGAAGCCGAGGATGATAAGGTGAAGAGCAACCAGATTTTTCTGGACGGCTTCATCTGCAAGCCGCCGGTCTACCGGAAGACGCCTTTGGGGCGGGAGATCGCAGATATGCTGGTGGCCGTGAACCGTCCCTACGGAAAATCGGACTATATTCCCTGCATTTCCTGGGGCCGGAATGCCCGTTTCGCCTCCAATTTTGAGGTGGGAAGCCGGGTACAGATCTGGGGCCGGATTCAGAGCCGTGAGTATGTGAAAAAGCTCGAGGACGACCGGACGGAAAAACGGACCGCCTATGAGGTTTCAGTCAGCAAAATGGAAGAAATTTCCTGACGAAAATCTTCTTGTAAATCCGGGAAAATTGTAGTAAGATGGACTGGCTCAGAATGAAAAAATGTTGATTTTCCGGTGCAGGGGAGCCCCTCCGGAAAAAAGAGGTGCGGAAATGGATAAAGGTACAGTACATATTTACTGTGGAAAAGGAAAAGGGAAAACCACCGCTGCCATCGGTCAGGCCATCAAAGCTGCCTGCGAGGGCCGGAATGTGGTGATCATTGAATTCCTGAAGGCGAAGGAGGAAGACGAACTCGGTTTCCTCAAGCGTCTGGAGCCGGAAATCAAGGTTTTCCGTTTTGAAAAATTCCAGGAATGCTTTGAAGATCTTCCGGAAGAGAAAAAAGAGGAAGAGATTCTGAATATGAAAAATGCCCTGAATTTTGCCAGAAAAGTCCTGGTGACGGAGGAGTGCGACGTGCTGATCCTCGATGAAGTCCTGGGGCTGATTCCCCATGGAATTGCAGGGGAGGCGGAGCTTCGGACGATTCTGGAGGCCAGAAGCGGCTCCACGGATCTTTATATGACCGGTGTTTACGGGGCCAGAGAAATCTGGGATGCCGTGGACGAGGTGACGGAGCTGGTGGCGCACAAAAGCCTGCCTGCACCTGACAAAACAGCGGTTGACAAGGAAAATCAATAATGATATAGTTATGAAAAAGCGGGATTTTTTACCCGCGGATTGAATACTCATGAAGATAGAAAGCTTGCCTAAAGAACTTTCTATTGTGATGCAGGATGATCGGGGGCGGACTTCATCGGGTCTGTCCCCTGTTTTTATGAATGATTTGTCAAGGAGGAAAAGAAATGGCAATTTTCAAAGGAGCCGGTGTTGCGATCGTGACACCTATGACGGCTGACGGAGAAGTAAATTATGAAGTTTTAGGGGAAATGCTGGAGGCACAGATTGCAGGCGGTACCGATGCCATCATCATCTGCGGCACCACCGGCGAGTCCGCCACCCTCAGCGAAGAAGAGCATTCCGCAGTAATCCGCTATGCGATCAAGAAGGTCAACAAACGGATTCCGGTGATTGCAGGAACCGGTTCTAATTGTACCGCGACTGCCATTAAGCTTTCCAAAGAGGCAGAGAAAGACGGAGCAGACGGTCTCCTTCTGGTGACTCCGTACTACAACAAAGCGACACAGAAGGGCCTGATCGCTCACTATACTGCTATCGCAAAAGCAGTGAGCCTGCCCATCATTCTTTATAACGTACCCAGCCGTACGGGCTGCAATCTTCAGCCGGAGACCATTGCCGCACTGGTGAAAAATGTGAAGAACATCGTGGGTGTGAAAGAAGCCAGCGGAAATATTTCCCAGATTGCCAAAGTGAAACTGCTCTGCGGTGACGACATCGACCTCTATTCCGGAAACGACGACCAGGTAGTGCCCATCCTTTCTCTGGGTGGTATCGGCGTGATCTCCGTTCTCTCCAACGTGGCTCCGAAGGAGACCCACAACATGGTTATGGATTACCTGAACGGTGATGTGGATAAAGCAAGACAGATGCAGCTGAAAGCCATTCCTCTGATCGACGCTCTCTTCTCCGAGGTAAACCCGATCCCGGTGAAAAAAGCTCTGAATCTCATGGGCTGGGAGGCAGGTCCTCTTCGCGCTCCCTTAACGGAGATGGAAGCTTCTCATGCAGAAGTGCTGAAGAAAACCATGAAGGATTTTGGCATCAAAGTTGTTGACTAAGCTTACGGAGGAAGAAAAAATGGTCAGAATTATCATGCATGGCTGTAACGGCCATATGGGTCAGGTGATCACTGGCATTGTAAAGGAAGACAAAGATGCCGAGATCGTGGCAGGTATCGACCTGGTAGATAACCGCGATAACGGCTATCCCGTATTTAAAAGCCTGAAAGACTGCGATGTGGAGGCGGATGTGGTCATCGATTTCGCTTCTGCCAAGGCTGAGGACGCTCTCATCGACGCCTGCCTGGAGAAAAAGCTTCCGGTTGTTGTCTGCACCACCGGCCTTTCCGAGGAGCAGCTTGCCAAAATCCGCGAGGCTTCCAGGGAAGTAGCAGTTCTCAAATCCGCCAACATGTCCCTGGGGGTGAATACCCTCTTAAAGCTTCTGCAGGACGCAGCTAAAGTGCTGGCTCCGGCTGGTTTTGACATGGAGATCGTTGAGAAGCATCACAAACATAAACTGGACGCTCCGAGTGGAACCGCCATTGCCATGGCTGACAGCATCAACGAGGCTATGGGTAACGAGTACACCTATACATACGACCGCAGCGGCCGCCGTCAGGAGCGCGATCCGAAGGAGATCGGCATTTCTGCTGTCCGCGGCGGAAATATCGTGGGCGAGCATGAGGTGATTTTCGCAGGCCTTGACGAGGTCATCGAGTTCAAGCACACCGCTTACTCCAAGGCCGTATTTGCCAAAGGAGCCGTATCTGCGGCAAAATTCCTCAAAGGAAAAGGTCCGGGTTACTACGATATGAGCGATGTCATCGAGGCAAACGCATAAATAAAGACAGAAAAAACGCTGTACCGTCTGGTATGGCGTTTTTTTGAAGGAGTGAGACTCATATGGAAAAGGAAATGGAACTGAAATACCTGAAAAGCCTGGCGAAGCTCTATCCCAGCGTGGCGGCGGCTTCCACAGAGATCATCAATCTGCAGTCCGTGCTGAACCTGCCGAAAGGGACGGAACATTTCATGACGGATATCCATGGAGAGTACGAGCAGTTTTTCCATGTGCTGAAAAATGGTTCCGGCTCTGTGAAAAAGAAGATCAATGAAGAGTTTGGAAATACCTTAAGCAAGAAAGACAAGAGCGGCCTGGCGACGCTGATCTATTACCCGGAGCTCAAAGTCGATCTGGTGGAAAAGACCGAGGAGAATCTGGAGGACTGGTATAAGATCACACTCCACCGCCTGATCCAGATCTGCAAACGGGTGGCCAGCAAATACACCCGAGCCAAGGTACGGAAAATGCTGCCCCAGGATTTTGCCTATGTCATCGAGGAGCTCATCACAGAAAAGGAAGAGCTTCTCGACAAGGAAGCCTACTACAATGCGATTATCAGCACGATCATCCGGGTGGGCAGCGCCCGGGAATTTATCATCGCTTTAAGCAACCTGATCCAGCGTCTGGCCGTGGACCACATCCATATCGTGGGTGACATTTTTGACCGCGGACCGGGGCCGCATCTTATCATGGACAAGCTGATGAGCTACCAGTCTGTGGATATCCAGTGGGGAAATCATGACGTGGTGTGGATGGGGGCTGCCGCCGGTCATCTGGCCTGCATCGCCAACGTGATCCGGGTGGCCTGCCGCTATGGAAACCTCGATATGCTGGAGGACGGCTACGGCATCAACCTGATTCCGCTGGCCAATTTCGCCACCTCTGTCTACGGTGATGATCCCTGTGAATGTTTTAAGATCCACTATACGCCCAACGAGTACAACACCAACGACCTGGCCTGGGATCTGCGGATCCAGAAAGCCATCTCTGTCATTATGTTCAAACTGGAGGGTCAGATCATCCATGAAAACCCCGAGTTTGAGATGGAGGATGAGCTGTTTCTCGATAAGCTGGATCTTGAAAAAGGTACGGTGAAGATCCGCGGAAAAGACTATGCCCTTCTCGACAGCAGCTTCCCCACCGTGGACCCGAAGGACCCCTATGCCCTGACGCCCGAGGAGGCGGAGGTCATGGAGCGGCTTCAGTCCGCCTTCCTGAAATGCGAAAAACTCCAGCGCCATGTACGTTTTTTGTATACAAACGGCAGTCTGTACAAAGTATACAATGGAAATCTTCTCTATCACGGCTGTGTACCTCTGAATAATGACGGCACCTTCCGGAAGGTACGGATCTTCGGGAAGGAGTACAGCGGCAAGGCGCTCTATGATATTTTGGAGGTTTACGCCCGGAAGGGCTACTATTCCATGGATAAGGAAGAGCGCAAGAAGGGGCGGAATATCCTCTGGTATATCTGGAAAAACAAGAACTCACCGGTTTATGGAAAAGACCGGATGACCACCTTCGAGAGGTATTTCGTGGCGGCACCTGAGACCCATGTGGAGCAGAAAAATCCCTACTACGCCTATGTAAACGAGGAACGGGTCATCGACCGGATTCTGGCGGAGTTCGGCCTCGACCCGGAAAATTCCCACATCGTCAACGGCCATATGCCGGTCAAGGTAGCGAAGGGCGAGACTCCGATCAAGTGCAACGGCAAGCTCTTTATCATCGACGGCGGCTTTTCCAAGGCCTACCAGAAGGTGACGGGAATTGCGGGCTATACCCTTGTATACAATTCCTATGGCCTGCTTCTGGTGGCCCATGATCCCTTCGTTTCCGTGGAGGAGGCCGTGCGTACAGAATCCGATATCCATTCCCAGACCATGGTGGTGGAGCGGACCTTCAATCGGCTGACTGTGGCGGACACCGATGCGGGCAGGGAGATCCAGGAGCGGATTCACGATCTCGAGGAGCTTCTCCGGGCCTACCGTTCCGGTGAGGTGACGGAGAAAAATTAGGGCTGGGGGTCAGTCTGCCTTGATTCCATCAAAGATTCATGATACACTTTTCTTATCAACGGGAAAGCTCCATCAGAGGGCGCCTTTGCTCTTCTGCGGGGCTTTTTTCCGCAAAAAGGAGGATTGTAATGTCGGCCAGAAAACGTATCGAGTATGTGGATGTCGCTAAAGGAATCGCGATTCTCTGCGTGGTGGCAGGCCATACTTTTGCAGCTTATGACCCTGGAAGTCTTCAGAATAAATTTATCTATTCGTTTCATATGCCCCTCTTTTTTATCCTGTCCGGTTTTTTCTACAAACCGCAGGAGTTTAAAAAAGCTTTTTGGAAAAAGGTAAAAAGCCTTCTGGTCCCTTATTTTGTGATCAATGCGCTTCGTTGTCTGGTGGCCTTGTATCAGAGCGGCTTTGAAAACATGCTTACGGGGTATTTCTTTCCGGCTCTGTACGGAAACGGTTCCACGCCGAAAATCGCCCTCAGTCTTTTCGATGTGAAGATCGTGGGCATGACCTGGTTTCTCATGGCCCTGTTCATGTGCCAGGTGATGTATCTCAGTCTGGAAGAATTTTCAAAAAAATATGGCGCGCCCATGTGGATGCTGGTATTCATCACCGCCATTACAGGAATTGGATTCAACGATAAAGTCTGGCTGCCCTTTTCCATTCAGCCAGCTATGGGAGCCCTGATTTTTTATCATGCCGGAAGGCTTATGCGGGAGAAAAAGGTGCTGGAGGAGCCGGTGACGGCCATGCCTGTGGGAATTCTCGTCATGGGAGCCGTGATGTGGCTGGTGACGATTTTCTATGCGAATCTGGGGATGCATGCCAATTCCTACCACAGTCTGGTATCCTTCCTCGGAGCCATTGCCGCCACCTATTTTATTACTCAGTTTTCCAAATGGCTTTACCGGGTGCCCGCGTTGGGCGTTTTTCTGAACTGGTGCGGAAGAAATTCGATTTATATTTACTGCCTCCATGCGATTGACAGAACAATCATCGTTCCGATCAAACGTGTGGTTCTTATGGTTTTCCCACTGCCCTCCACCAAGGGAGCGCTGTTGTTTGTTGTGATCCGGCTGTGCTGTATCCTTCTCGGGGCTCTGCTTTTTGTTGTGGCAAAAACCATTGTGCAGGAGTTCATATGGGAACAGAAGAGAAAGAGGAAAAGAGAGCTGGAACTGCAGAAGCGCAGACAGCAGCTGATGATGAGACAGCGCCGGAGAGAAGAGATACGGCGCAGGGAAAGAAGATAACAGGAGGAAAAAGATGCTGAACATCAGAGAATATGTGAAGGTTCAGAGCCTTGAGGAGGCCTACGAACTGAATCAGAAGAGGACAAACAAGGTCATTGGCGGCATGCTCTGGATGAAGATGGGCAGCCGGAACATCCAGAAGGCCATCGATCTTTCGGGCCTTGGTCTTGATAAAATCGAGGAGACGGAGGAAGAGTTCCGGATCGGCTGCATGACTACCCTCCGGGACCTGGAGCTGCATCCGGGGCTGGAAGCTTACACCGGAGGCGCAATGAAGGAAAGCCTCCGCCATATCGTGGGCGTACAGTTCAGGAATCTGGCCACGGTGGGAGGAAGCATTTTCGGGCGCTTTGGGTTTTCAGATGTGCTGACTCTGTTTCTGGGGCTTGACACCGATGTGGAGCTTTATAAGGGCGGTATTGTTCCCCTTTCCGAGTTTGCCTGGAGCAAGCGGGACAACGATATTCTCGTGGGCCTCATTGTGAAAAAGAGACCGGTGCAAATTGTTTATCAGTCCCTGCGCCTTTCCAGGACGGATTTCCCGGTGCTGGCGAGCGCCGTGGTCTGTCTTGACGGAAAATGGAGAGCTGTCATCGGGGCAAGACCTCAGCGGGCCCTGCTTATTGAGGACGAGGAGAACCTTCTCGGGGGCGGCCTTACCGAGGAAAACATTCGGAAATTTGTAGCCTATGTGAAGGAGAAAACGCCCACGGGCTCCAACATGCGGGCCGGAGCGGATTACCGGAGCCATCTGGTGGAAGTTCAGGTGCGGAGAGCACTGGAGAGAATGAGAGGTGAAGAGAATGCAGATTAACCTGAAATTAAACGGAAAAACGATTAAGGAAGAGATCGCAGATGACCTGCTTCTCATTGATTTTGTGCGGAAGCACGGCTGCTACAGCGTGAAGAGAGGCTGCGAGACGGCAAACTGCGGGCTCTGCACGGTATTTTTAAATGGCAAACCGGTGTTATCCTGCTCGCTGCTGACAGCCAGAGCCAACGGACAGGAAGTGACCACGCTGGAAGGTCTCCAGCCCGAGGCGGAAGAGATCGGTTCCTTCCTGGCCGGGCAGGGAGCGGAGCAGTGCGGTTTCTGCAATCCGGGCTTTATGATGAACGCCATCGCTCTTTTCCGGGAAAATCAGGACCCGACCGATGAGGAGATCCTCGAGTATCTGTCCGGAAACCTCTGCCGCTGTTCCGGTTACGAGGGCCAGCTCCGGGCGATGAAAAAATATCTCGCATGGAAAAAAGAAAAACAGGAGGTGGGTGCATGAAGGTAGTCAATCAGCCGGTAATGAAAAAGGACGCCATGTCCCTGGTGACAGGAAAACCGGTCTTCCTGGATGATGTGGTGCCTGACAATGCCCTTGTGGTAAAAGTAAAAAGAAGCCCCTATGCCCATGCCCTCATCGAGGAGATCAAGATCGACACGGCGCTGAAGGTGCCGGGCATCGAGGCCATTTATACCTATAAAGACGTGCCGAATATCCGCTTCACGATGGCGGGCCAGACTTATCCGGAGCCCAGCCCCTACGACCGCCTGATTCTGGATCAGAGAGTCCGTTTCGTTGGCGATGCGGTAGCCATTGTGGCCGGAGAAAATGAGAAAGCCGTGGAAAAGGCTCTGCGCCTTATCAAGGTCAAATATCAGGAGCTGGAGCCGGTGCTGGATTTCCACACGGCGAAGGACAATCCGATTCTGGTGCATCCGGAAGATAACTGGGAGTCCAAATGTCCGGTAGGTGCGGACAACAAGCGGAACCTCTGCGCCAGCGAGGTTTCCGGCCACGGGGATATCGAGGCGGTCTTAAAGGACTGCGATGTGGTGGTGGAGCATACCTACCATACGAAAGCGGACCAGCAGGCCATGATGGAGACCTTCCGGACCTACACGAGCATGGACACCTACGGAAGACTGAACGTCATCAGCTCCACGCAGATCGTCTTCCATGCCCGCCGCATCATCGCGACGGCTCTTGGAATTCCAAAATCCAAGGTGCGGGTGAGCAAGCCCAGAATCGGCGGCGGTTTTGGCGCGAAGCAGACCCTTGTGGCGGAGATTTATCCGGCTTTTGTCACCTGGACCACGGGAAAGCCGGCGAAGATGATTTACACCCGGGAAGAGTGTCAGATCGCTTCCACGCCCCGTCACGAGATGGAAGTTACGGTAAAAGTGGGAGCGAATAAGGACGGCCGGATCCGGGCCATCGATATGTATACGCTTTCCAATACGGGAGCCTTCGGTGAGCACGGACCGACGACGGTTGGCCTTTCCGGTCACAAGGCCATTTCCCTCTACGGACGGCTGGAGGCCCATCGTTTTGCCTATGATGTGGTTTACACGAACCATATGTCCGCGGGCGCTTACCGCGGATACGGAGCAACCCAGGGCATCTTTGCCGTGGAGTCCGCCGTGAATGAGCTGGCAGACCGGCTGGGAATGGATCCGGTGAAGCTTCGTGAGAGGAATATGGTCCGTCAGGGTGAGATCATGCCTTCCTATTATAATGAGCTCAATTCCAGCTGTGCCCTGGACCGCTGCATGGCCCGGGCCAAAGAGATGATGCACTGGGACGAGAAATTTCCGGCAAGAGATATGGGCAACGGAAAAATCCGAAGCGTCGGCGTGGCCATGGCCATGCAGGGTTCCGGTATCTCCGGCGTGGACGTGGGTTCCGCCTCGATTAAGCTCAACGACGAGGGCTTCTATGTGCTCCGGATCGGCGCTGCGGATATGGGAACGGGCTGTGACACGATTCTGGCCCAAATGGCAGCAGAGTGTCTGTCCTGCGGCGTGGAGGATGTGGATGTCTTCGGTGCGGATACAGACGCTTCTCCCTACGATTCCGGTTCCTACGCTTCCAGTACGACCTATGTCACCGGTATGGCGGTGGTGAAGGCCTGCGAGAAGCTGAAAAATAACATTATCGCCCGGGCGGCCGAGATGCTGAACTGTCCTGTGGAAAGCCTGGAATTTGATGGAAAGACCGTTTCCGGGGAAAAGGGCAGCGTGACTTTGGCGGATATCGCGACCAGTTCCATGTGTGGAAACAACATTCCCATGGAGGTTTCCGAGAGCAACAGCGCTCCCACCTCCCCGCCTCCTTTCATGGTCGGCATGGTGGAGATCGAGCTGGACAAGGAAACCGGAGCCATCGAGCTTCTGGACTATGTGGCCGTGGTGGACTGCGGAACGCCGGTAAACCCGAATCTTGCGAGAGTACAGACCGAGGGCGGCCTGGGCCAGGGCATCGGCATGACTCTCTACGAGGATATACAGTATAATTCCAAGGGAAAACTCTGGAACAATTCCTTTATGCAGTACAAAATCCCGAGCCGTCTGGATGTGGGCAGACTTCGCGTGGAGTTTGAGAGCAGTTACGAGGAAAGCGGTCCTTTCGGAGCGAAATCCATCGGCGAGATCGTCATCAATACGCCTTCCCCGGCCATCGCCCATGCGGTACACAACGCTTCCGGCGTCTGGGTACGGGAACTTCCGATCACCCCGGAGAAGATCTGGAGTGGAATGCAGGAAAAAAATGAAGATTGACCTGATTTTAATGGCGGCTGGAAACAGCCGCCGTTTTGGAAGCAACAAGCTGTTGTATGAGTGGAGAGGGAAAAAACTGTACCGGTATATGTTCGATGCCCTGGTGGAAGCGGCGGAAGGGCTTCCGCAGGTCCGGGTCCGGGTGGTGACGCAGTATGAGGAGATCCTGAAAATGGCAGAAGAATTGGCGAAAAGGGAGGCACCGGGTTTTCTGACCGGCGTTTACAGCCCGGAAAGCGTCAAAGGCCTTTCCTATACGATAAGGAAGACACTGGACTTTGAGGCTGCCGATCCGCCGGAGGCTTTCGCTTTTTTTACAGCGGACACGCCGGAGTTTTCCTCTTCGGATATTCGGGAGTTTCTGGAGGCTTTCTTAGCTTCAGGCCGTCCGTTGGCCTGTGTCCGTTGCGGAGAAACTTACGGAAATCCTGCCGTTTTTTCCTGGAAATATGCACCGCTTTTTCAGGTCCTCACCGGGGACCAGGGTGGAAAGAAGGTGCTGAATCAGCTGCTTGACGACTGCTTTTTCTACGAGCTTCCGGAGGGCAGCCGGAGGGATATCGATACACCGGAGGATTTATAGTTTTTAATGAAGGAGAGTGGAGTTATGAAGAATCATACCTGGCTTGGCATCACGAATGAAAGGCAGGAAAATGTGTACTTTCTGGATTATGAGCTCCGTCCGCTGGAGACAATGACGATTTCTATCTGGCCGGATACTTCCGGCTACAAGAGTCTTGGCGGCGTTTATATCAACCGGGAACCGGCCGAATACAGAGGCGGTAAGGAATGTACGACGTATTCCATGGGAAAGTTTCCTTCTGGCCGGCTATATGGGACAGGGCTATTCGATCTCGACCTATTACCGGCTGACAGATGGACGCCTGGAAAAAATGGAGAATTTTGTCCACGAGACCGCCGGCGATCCCAATGTACCTCCCTATGTAATCAATGACGAGGAGGTCTCCGAGGAAGATTTCAATTCCCGGAAGGAAAAATGGAATCAGATATCCAGTCATTTCGTGACGATAAGCTATGATCTCATGACGGATATCACGGATACGAATATCGAGATTCTGCTGAATGCGGACTATCAAACTTCCTGAAAAAGGAGTCGAAAAAAGACTTGAAACCTCTGGAAGATATGCATACAATAGAGTAAATGTGAAAAACAATTAGGAGGAAAATCGCTCATGAAGCTTTTGGAAG
This sequence comes from Fusicatenibacter faecihominis, assembly GCF_020686945.1. Taxonomy (NCBI): domain Bacteria; kingdom Bacillati; phylum Bacillota; class Clostridia; order Lachnospirales; family Lachnospiraceae; genus Fusicatenibacter; species Fusicatenibacter faecihominis. Next base: position 81,012 of record NZ_JAJEPR010000010.1, read on the forward strand.
ACAGAATCCGCCGGGACGGTGTGGTTAAGGAAGGAAATGTACTGAAAGTAGATCGTTTTTTGAATCATCAGATGGATATTGAACTGTTTCAGGAGATTGGAAAAGAGTTCAAACGCCGTTTCGCAAATGAGAATGTAAACAAGATCCTCACGATCGAGGCTTCCGGAATCGGAATCGCCTGTATCGCGGCAGAATCTTTTCATGTGCCGGTAGTCTTCGCAAAGAAGACCCAGACAAAAAACATTGCCGGAGAGGTTTACACCACTCAGGTGGAGTCCTTTACCCACGGAAGAATCTATGACATCATCGTGTCCAAAGAATTTTTAGGAAAAGGTGACCGGGTGCTTCTGATCGACGACTTCCTGGCCAATGGAAAAGCTCTGGAAGGCCTGGCACAGCTGGTACAGGATTCCGGCGCAGAGCTGGTGGGAGCCGGCGTTGTGATCGAGAAAGGTTTCCAGAGAGGCGGAGATGCCATCCGTGCAAAAGGCATCCATCTGGAGTCCCTGGCCATCGTAGAGTCCATGAATGACAAGACCGGAGAGATCGTATTCCGTGAGCAGTAAACGAGCAGAAGTGGGAGGTTTATCGTATGAATACAAAACAGGCAGTGCAGGAGGGCAGAACCGTCCTCGGCATCGAATTTGGTTCCACGAGAATCAAGGCAGTACTGGTAGATGAGAATGCCCATCCCATCGCCCAGGGCGGCTATGACTGGGAAAACCGCTATGTGGACAACATCTGGAGTTATACGCTGGAGGATATCTGGAAAGGCCTCCAGGGCTGTTATCAGGAAATGGCGGAGGATGTGAAAAAGACCTACGGCGTCACGCTGAAAAAAATCGGAGCCATCGGTTTCAGCGGCATGATGCACGGCTATATGCCTTTTGATAAGGAAGGAAAGCTTCTGGTTCCCTTCCGGACCTGGAGAAACAACATCACAGGACAGGCTTCTGACGTCCTTTCCGAGCTTTTCAACTTCCAGATTCCTCAGAGATGGAGCATCGCCCATCTTTACCAGGCGATCCTCAACGGAGAAGAGCATGTGAAGGATGTGGCCTTTTTCACGACTCTGGCGGGCTATATCCACTGGAAACTCACGGGAGAGAAGGTCATCGGTATCGGCGAGGCCTCCGGCATGTTCCCCATTGATGTGGAGAAAAAAGATTTTTATCCGAAAATGCTGGATCAGTTCGACGAGCTGGTAGCTCCGAAAGGCTATCCCTGGAAGATCCGCGAGATCCTTCCGAAAGTCCTGGTGGCCGGTGAAGCTGCTGGAATCCTGACGGAAGAGGGAGCGAAGCTTCTGGATGTCAGCGGTGAACTGGAAGCGGGCATTCCCTTATGTCCGCCGGAGGGAGACGCCGGAACCGGCATGGCAGCCACCAACAGCGTGCGTCAGCGTACGGGTAATGTTTCCGCCGGAACCTCTGTGTTTGCAATGCTGGTTCTGGAAAAAGAGCTCAGCACCCGTTATCCGGAGATCGATATGGTGACGACGCCGGCAGGCGATTCTGTCGCCATGGTTCATTCCAATAACTGCACCTCCGACCTCAATGCCTGGGTGGGCCTTTTTGATGAGTTCGCCTCCGCAATCGGGGCGAAGATCGACAAAAATCAGCTGTTTTCCACGCTCTACAATAAGGCTCTGGAAGGAGATAAGGACTGCGGTGGTCTTCTGGCCTACGGCTATCTTTCCGGTGAGCATATCACGCATTTTGAGGAAGGCCGTCCGCTCTTTGTCCGCACACCGGGGAGCCATTTCTCCCTGGCAAACTTTATGCGGGTGAATCTCTATACAGCTCTCGGCGCTTTAAAGACCGGCCTGGATATCCTTTCCTCCAAAGAGGGTGTGGAAGTGGACAAGATTCTGGGCCACGGCGGTCTCTTCAAGACGCCGGGCGTGGGACAGAAGATCCTGGCAGCAGCCATGAACGCTCCGGTTTCCGTCATGGAGACGGCAGGCGAGGGCGGAGCCTGGGGAATCGCCCTTCTGGCTTCCTATATGCTGCAGAAGAAAGATGGCGAGAGCCTTGCGGATTATCTGGACAGCAGAGTATTTGCGGACAGCAAGGCCATCCGTGTGGAGCCGGATACGGAAGATGTGGCTGGTTTTGAGACCTTTATGAAACGGTATCAGGCAGGGCTTGCCATCGAGCGTGCGGCTGTGGAGAGCCTGGCAGATTAAGGAGAATGGATTATGCTGGAAGAACTGAAACAACAGGTGTATGAAGCAAATATGCTTCTGCCGAAATATAAACTGGTAACTTTTACCTGGGGAAATGTGAGCGGCATCGACCGGGAGAAAGGGCTTTTTGTCATCAAACCCAGCGGGGTGGATTATGACAAGTTGACGCCGGAAGATATGGTGGTTATGGATCTTGAGGGCAACCGCGTGGAGGGACATTATAATCCTTCTTCCGATACGGCTACTCATCTGGAGATTTATAAAGCCTTCCCGAAGATCGGCGGCATCGTACATACCCATTCTTCCTGGGCTACCTCCTGGGCCCAGGCCGGCCGGGGAATCCCCTGCTACGGCACGACTCAGGCGGATTATTTCTACGGGGAGATCCCCTGCGTGCGAAACCTGACCAAAGAGGAGATCGAGGAAGCCTATGAGAAAAATACGGGGCTTCTGATTGTGGATTATTTCAAAGACAAAGATTATATCGCCATGCCCGGCGTTCTCTGCAAGAACCACGGGCCCTTTACCTGGGGAAAAGATGCCTTTGAAGCCGTTCACAACGCTGTTGTTCTCGAAGAGGTGGCCAAGATGGCCAGCCGCTGTGAGCGGATCAATCCCGATGTGAAACCGGCTCCCCAGGAGCTGCAGGATAAGCATTATTACCGGAAACACGGGGCAAACGCCTACTACGGCCAGTAATCCAATGGGGGCGGGAAAAATTGGTCTTTTCTCTGTCCCGGGTGGCATCATATAACAAGAAGAATCCCGGTCTTCGTGATGGATGGCAGGGATTTTTCTGTGTCAAGGAAAAGTTAAGCTAAAGTGCAAGTCACAAGTCCCTTTTTTTCGCCGAGAAATTCCAGCATGGAGAGAGCGGTCTCCTGAAGCTCTGGCGTGTCGGCCTGGTTCCAGACGGGAATCACCGGGGCGGGAAAGTGGCTCCGAAGAGGGACGAGGTAGCCCAGATTTTGGAGGAGGGCCATATCCTGGGCAGTGATGGTCTGCCAGTCCTGTGGTGAAGAGAGAGGTTCACAGAGTGCTGAAGGGATCTGCTGGTGTCCGGTCGGAGGCTCGCAAGTTGACAGAGCGGAGAGCAGCGAGTAAGCTTTGGCGAGGGCTTCCACGGCAAGTTCCTTCCGGTGACAGAATTTCGCCGGATCTTTTCCTAGGGCGGAAAGGCCGGTGACGGCGAGGATGAGATCCGTGTCTTCCGGAACAATAGGTTCCGTCGCATTGGGATATTTTAAAGGAAGGCGTCTCGAACCGTCAGCCTCCACGAGCACCAGGTCTGCGAAAGCGCCCGCTTTTTCATAGGTTTCCCAGCCGGGAAAACCTATTTTTTTGATTTCTGAGGAGCCGACAGGTACGCCCGCGACTGCAAAGCCGTCTTTTTTTAATTTCTCAATCACATCCTCCGCCCTGCCGGTGAGTACGCCGTCCCTTTCCGGAAGCTGCATATGAGTCGTGGGCAGCAGCAGAACAGAAAGCCCCCGCTCCCGGGCTTCCCGGGCCAGTGTATAGAGAAGAGTGGTCTTACCGCCGGAGCCCACGGCCGCGATATGAAAAGGTTTTTTCAATACTTTTTCTCCAAGCCCCAAAGCCTCCCAGAGAGATTCACAGGGAGTTGGGGAGGCTGCTTTTCGGATATACATAAGTGATAGTCCTTTCTGTCAGTTACATATTTGTCTACATTACTTACCCTTATTTTACCGGATTCTCCATGTAACCACAATCTCTTTTCACGCATATTCCTTGACCCCGCAGCCTCCAGGGCTTACAATAGCGATATGCAAAGGAGGGGAGTTTATGCCTTTACCAAAAGAAGAACTTTATACCATAGATGATATTTACAGCCTGCCGGAAGGAGAACGTGCAGAACTGATCGATGGGCAGATTTATGACATGGCCCCGCCAAGCCGGCATCATCAGGAGATCTCGATGGAATTATCGACGGCTATTCAGTCCTACATCCGCTCAAAAAAAGGAAACTGCAGAGTTTATGCCGCTCCTTTTGCCGTGCAGCTGGACGAGGACTCCCATACTTATGTGGAGCCTGATATTTCCGTGATCTGTGATCCGAACAAACTGGATGAGAGGGGCTGCAAGGGGGCTCCGGACTGGATCATCGAGATTGTTTCGCCTGCCAGCAGGAGAATGGACTATTACACCAAGCTTTTCAGGTACCGGACGGCCGGTGTGCGGGAATATTGGATTGTAGATCCGTCCAAAAATCAGATCATCGTCTACGATTTCGAGCACGGAGATATGGAACAGTTTACGTTTCAGGATTCCATCAAGGCCGGGATCTATGAAGACCTTTTTATCAGATTAGAGAATGTGGAGTAAAAATTTATGAACTACGAAAATCTGCTCCGGGAGATGCGGTCTCTGGCGGAGCATGTATCTTACCCGATCACGAACCTGGCCAATGCTTCGGCCCTTCTCTTTGAGGAGATGGACCGCTTAAACTGGGCGGGCTTTTATATCCGGCAGGGCGAGGAGCTTCTTCTGGGGCCGTTTCAGGGAAAAGTGGCCTGCACGAGGATTCCGCTGGGAAAAGGAGTCTGCGGGACCGCGGCGAAGAGCGGCCAGACCCAGCTTGTGAAGGATGTTCACGAGTTTCCGGGTCATATTGCCTGCGACAGTGCGTCCAATTCTGAGATTGTGGTGCCCCTCTGGAAAGACGGGGAAGTCTGGGGCGTTCTGGATATCGACAGTCCCGAGAAAGCCCGTTTTGATGAAAAAGATCAGGAAGGCCTGGAGGCCTTTGCCCGCCTGCTGGAAGAGTTCCTGTAAGAAAGCAGCCAGATTGACAGAATTAAATGTGTATGCTATTATAGGAATGATTCCTGATTTCAATAATCAGTACAGAACATAAAAATGAAAAAACAGGCTATGCAAATTTATTTGCAATAGACTAAACGAGGACAATCCAATGGAAAATATCATTATCATAGGCGGCGGCCCAGCAGGTATTTCCGCGGCCCTTTATGCTGCCCGCTCCGGCAGAGACCCGCTGGTCATCGAGCACGGGGCCGGAGGCCTCAAGAAGGCCGAAAAAATTGAAAATTATTACGGAGGCGGAACCCTGTCGGGCCAGGAGCTCTACGATAGAGGCATTGATCAGGCCAAGACTCTTGGCGTCCGCATCCTCACGGCCCAGGTCGTGGGCGTGGAAGGCTTCGATACCTTCACGGTTCACACCGACCAGGGCGATTTTGACGCAAAGGCAGTGATTTTGGCAACAGGCACCAGCCGGAAAGCTCCGGTGATTCCGGGCCTTAAGGAGCTGGAAGGCAGAGGCGTGAGCTACTGTGCAGTCTGCGATGCCTTTTTCTACCGGGGCAAAAAAGTGGCAGTCATCGGAAACGGCGATTTCGCTCTGAAAGAAGCGGAGGAGATTGGAAACGTGGCCTCCGAAGTGACGATCCTCACGAACGGCCTTCCCGGAGCCTTCTCCAGGAAGCCGGAATATCCGGTCCGCACAGAGAAAATCCAAAACTTAAAAGGCACGGACTTTCTGGAGGGTGTGGAGCTTGCCGACGGAACCGGGCTTGAAGTTTCCGGCGTTTTTGTAGCCATAGGAACGGCAGGAAGTACGGAGATTGCCCGGCGTATGGGAGCAGAGCTCACAGAAAAAGGCAACATCCGGGTGGATGAAGAAATGCGTACCACGATTCCGGGCCTCTACGCTGCAGGAGACTGCACCGGCGGCCTTCTCCAGGTAGTGAAAGCCGTCTACGAGGGAGCTGTGGCAGGTATGGACGCTTCCAGATACACCCGCCCCGAGAAAGCACCGGAGCTTGCAGCCGCAGAAGCAACTGGAAAAAGGCAGGAATAGCGGGCGTTTTCACGGCCAGGATTTACCGGCCGCCGGAATAAAAAACACAGAACAAGAAAAAATAAGCACAAAACATAAATAAGGAGAACATACTATGGAAATCACATTAAACAGCAGTAATTTCAATGAAACCATCAAAAGCGAGGAGAAAATCCTCGTAGACTTCTGGGCAACCTGGTGCGGTCCCTGCATGCGTCAGGCTCCGATCCTGGAGGAGCTGGCCGGAGAGGGCTATCACATCGGCAAAGTGGACGTTGACCAGGCACCGGATCTCGCTGGAACCTACCGCGTTATGAGCATCCCGACCCTGATCCTCTTCAAAAACGGCGAAGAGGTGAAGCGTTTCATCGGCCTGCAGACCAAAGATACCTTAAAAGCGCTTCTGGACGCAGAATAAGAGGCACAAAGCGATGCAGAACAGAGCCAAAGATCTCTGCCCTGTGGCGAAAAAATGCGGAGGCTGCCAGTATCAGGGCGTGCCCTACGAGAAACAGCTGCAGGAAAAAGAGAAGACGGTAAAAAAACTTTTTAAGGGGATCTGCCCCGTCCATTCCATCAAAGGAATGAAGGAGCCCTATCACTATCGGAACAAAGTCCATGCAGTTTTTGACCGGGACAGAAGGGGAAATATCATCTCCGGCGTTTACGAGATGGGCAGTCACCGGGTCGTTCCTGTGGAAACCTGCAGGATCGAGGATCAGAAGGCGGACGAAATCATCGGAACGATCCGGGGCATGCTGAAATCCTTCAAGATCCGCACCTACGATGAGGATACGGGATACGGCCTGCTCCGCCATGTTCTGGTAAAACGGGGCTTTGCTACCGGGCAGATCATGGTGGTTCTGGTGACGGCCTCTCCGGTTTTTCCCTCCAAAAATAATTTCGTGAAAGCTCTCCGGCAGAAACATCCGGAGATTACCACGATTGTCCAGAACATCAACGGCAGAGGAACCAGCGCCGTTCTTGGCAAACAGGAGCAGGTGCTCTATGGAAAAGGCTACATTGAGGACAGCCTTATGGGCCTGAAATTCCGGATTTCTGCCCGTTCCTTCTACCAGATCAATCCGGTTCAGACCGAGGTGCTCTACGGAAAAGCCCTGGAGCTTGCGGGCCTGAAAGGAAAAGAGACCGTCATCGACGCCTACTGCGGCATCGGCACCATCGGTCTTCTGGCGGCGAAAAAGGCCGGAAACGTCATCGGCGTGGAGCTGAATCCCGACGCTGTGCGGGATGCCATCGGAAACGCCAGGGGAAACAAGATCACGAATGCCCGCTTTTTCTCAGGGGATGCCGGCGAGTTCATGATTGATATGGCAGACCAGGAGGAGAAAGCCGACGTGGTCTTCATGGACCCACCCCGAAGCGGAAGCACGGAAGCCTTCCTCGACGCGGTAGCGCGCCTGGCTCCGAAAACCGTAGTCTACATTTCATGTGGTCCCGAGACCCAGGCCAGAGATGTGAAATATCTCCTGAAAAAAGGCTATCGCGCAGAAGGCGCCTGGCCGGTGGATATGTTCCCCATGACCGACGAGATCGAGAACATCTGCCTTCTGAAGAAAATTTAAATGGTAAATACGAAAGAACAGTTCAAAAACAGCAGGACTGTTCTTTTTTTGTGCATACAAATGAGAAATTTTAAATTTTATAGTCAGGAGAAATTGACAGATGTTTTCAGGTAAGGGTATACTAGTATAGTGTTTTCGAAATAATCAGACCATTGACTTGTCTGCAAATCCGATTGCACAGTTGAATCTGCATCCTGCGTGAATGGTCCAGTTATTTTCGAAACGTTATACTAGGCTAAACTATTCATTTATGTGGAGAAAAATAGATATGAAGACGATAATAAAGTATGAGCTGGTTATCAATGAGGCTCTCAGATCGGCGCTTAATTATGATACACCGGATGAGCAGATCAATGAATTTATCCGCTTTTTCGGGAAGCATATCGGTTCTGACAGAATCTACATTTTTGAAGATCGTGAGGAAAGACATTGCACAGATAATACCTATGAATGGTGTGCGGAAGGAATTGTCCCTGAAATCGATGCCTTGCAGAACATTGATATGGATGTAATCAACTGGTGGTATGAAGCATTTTCTGAAGGACAGAGTGTGATCATCAATGATATAGAAGATATCAGAGAAGAGCATGATATATCCTATCATATCTTAAAAAAGCAGAATGTGAAAAATGTGGTAGTCTGCCCTTTATACTATAAAGATGAGATAAGAGGATTTTTTGGCGTGGATAATCCTCCCAAGAGTGATTACAGAGGGCTGACGACCTTTCTGGATATGATTGGAACGCTGCTGATTTCGTTTTTGAAATTGCGTAATTCGTTTATAAAGTCGAATAACTTGACAAAACTCAGCACTTACTCATCGCTTTCAAAAATCTATGAATCTATGCATTATATCAATGTGCAGACACATAAATTCAATATTGTAAAGACAACAGCCCAATTTACAGAGTATTTTGGAAAAGATATTGCAAAAACTGGGGAATATGAGGTCAGCGATGATTTTTGCGGATATATCAATCGCATTGCGGAGAAAATGTGCCCGGAATCACAAATGGAAGGAATCCTGGAATTTATAGATATCGGTACGATCGAAGAACGGCTTCGTGGGAAAAACAGTATCGCCCACGAGTTTATTGAACAGAAAATAGGTTGGTGCCGCAGCAGATTCCTTCCGGTAGACTATGATGAAAATGGCAGACTTTTGCATGTGCTTTTTTGTATCGAGTGTATTGAGGAAGAGAAAAAACGTGAGAACAAGCTGCTTTATCTGGCAGAGACGGATCTTATGACAGGCTTATGTAACCGTGGAAGCGGAGAAAAAAAGATCACTGCTTTTTTAAAGGAAAGAACAGCCGGTCTGCTCTGCCTGCTTGACTGTGACAAATTCAAATCGATCAATGACACCTATGGTCACTCGGTAGGTGACAAGGTTATCATAGCCATTGCAGAGAAGTTACAGAAATCATGCCGTGACAAGGATGTGATTTTTCGGCTCGGCGGTGATGAGTTCGCCATGTTTATGACGGGAATGGTGGAACAAAAGGCAGCAGAGCGGTTTTTTGAGCGGCTTTTTCAGAACATCAGGCAGATTGATCTTGCAGAAATGCAGGGAAAAAAGATAGAAATGAGCCTGGGCGCATGTTTCTATGACGGAGATGAGAACGTTTCTTTTGATGAGCTCTACCGGAATGCAGATAGCGCCATGTATCAGAGCAAAAAGAAGCAGGGATATAGTTACACTATTTATGATGGACAATAAATTCTCACTGCTATACTATTAAAAATAATAGCGACTCAGAAATTTGCTAATATCTTCCAAACCGGAAGTTGATTTGTTAACATGGATACACCAAATAACTTATTCAGGAGGTATATTCAATGTTAAACGAATCAGTTGTCAAATTATTAAAAAGTGGTATGTGGGATCTTGCAACCTGTGCAGATGGAGAGCCAAATGTAGTGCCGGTTGCGTTCAAAGATGTTACCGAGGATGGAAAGCTTGTTGTGGGAGATGTTTCATGGAGCAGCAAACGCAAAGGGAGCGCTGATTATTACTCCGTCCAAAGTAATTGTTACCACACCTGGCGCGGAGAATAAGAAAGAGCTTTGCTAATAAATTTCATAGTAACTTCAAAAATAATTGCCTTCAAGCTATAATGAAACAAAATAATAGTTTGAAGGTGATTTTTTATGGCGAGATATAAGAAAAAATCGGATGATGACAGAAAAAGGAAAATCCGTTGTGCCTATTTTGCAGAATATCTGTCAATGGTCAGGCATTTTCAAGGTATGTATTGACCGCATTTTAATTTTTTTGGCTTTACAGTCATAAATTTTCGGTGTGTTCATTGACTGCATTTTGGATTTTTTTGATTTGCAGTCGATTTGGCCTGTTTTGAATCGTTGCTCTCTTTTTATAAAAAACAACAGTACCAAATTTTGCCGAAATTTGATATACTGTAGGGTGAAATGAAAAATTTGGAGTAAAAACAAAAGAGTGAAACGATCATGAAATTTTATCATACGTCAGATATCCATCTGGGGGCAGTGCCAGACGGCTGCTTTCCCTGGAGTAAGGCCAGAGGAGAGGAGATTTACGACAGCTTTGTGCGGCTGGTGGATCAGGCCAACCTGGAAAAAATCGATCTTCTACTGATCTCCGGGGATCTTTTTCACCGGCAGCCCCTCACAAGGGAGCTTCAGGTAGTGGGAGAGCTTCTGGGTTCCCTGAGAAAAACTCAGGTGGTCTTCATCGCCGGAAACCGCGATTATCTCCGGGAGGACAGCAGCTACCGGACCTTCCGTTTTCCGGAAAATGTGCATTTCCTCGATGGGATTCAGAATAAGAAGATTGTTTTTCCAGAGCTTCAGACCGTGGTTTACGGCCTGAGCTATACCAGAAAACAGCAGCAGGAGCCGCTCTATGAGAGCTTCCGCCCCGAGGAAGAGGGGATTTTTTCGATTTTTCTGGTCCATGCCGGGGAGGAGGGGCATATGAAGCTTCACCCGGAAAAGTTGGCAGCTTCCGGTTTTTCCTATATCGCCCTGGGCGGCAGCCACGAGTATCATTCCTGGCTGGAGAACCGGCTGGTCTGCGCCGGAGCCCTGGAGCCGATCAGAAAAAAAGATCTGGGCGAGCACGGCTTTGTGGAAGGGGAGTGGAAGGAAGGCTTCCTCACCACCCGCTTTATGCCCTTCGCCCTCCGCAGTTACCGGAAAGTCGTCCTTCAGTCAAAGAATGATACCACGGAGGAGAACCTTTGGGAGGAACTGAAGGCGGCTATCCAGAGACAGGGAAGCCGGGACATCTACCGCCTGGAGATTCAGGGCGTGCGGAAGCCGGGCCGGGACTTCGATCCGGAGCATTTTCTGAATCTGGGAAATGTGGTGGAGGTTCGGGATCTTTCCGAGCCGGAATTTAACCTCAAGGAGCTGAAAAAACAGCACGGAAAAGATATGATCGGCCGCTACATCGACTACTTTGAACGGCAGGATACAAAAGATGAGATCTCCAGAAAAGCGTTGTACTGCGGGCTTCTGGCCCTTCTGGAGGCGGAGAGTTAAGGATGAAAATCTTAGAAGCGGAATTAAAAAATTTCGGAAATTTTGTGGATGAAAAGCTGAGCTTTCATGACGGCATCAATGTGGTCTGGGCGAAGAACGGCGCCGGAAAATCCACGATACATGAATTTATCCTGGCCATGTTCTATGGCCTGAAGGGCGAGGAGTGCATCCGCTGGCAGTCCTGGAACGGAAATGGCTGTCTCAGCGGAAAGCTGCGCTTTGAGAGCGGCGGAAAAACTTATCTTCTGGAGAGGGATTTCTTGGACGGCAAGAATAAAGGCCATCTTCATTGCGAGACGGATGATCAGGAGCTTTCCGTGGAGGAGGATCTTCCGGAGCTTCTTGGAAACATGAGCGAAAATGCCTGGAAAAATACGCTCTATGTGACGCAGCGCGGGCCTAACATCGGCAAGGAACTGGCTTCGGAGCTCAAAAACTATCTCGGAAATCTTTCCGGAAAAGGCCATATTGACGTGAGCCATGCCCAGGAAAAGCTGGAAAAGCAGCAGGACGAGCTTGAGTGGGAGAAAAAACAGGCCCAGGCCGATCTCATCAGCCGGCAGCAGGAGATCCGTATGAAGATGGACTACATTGAGCAGGATATCGAGCGGCTGAAAAAAGAGCAGGAGGACTCCCTCGAAAGTCTTCGTCTTTTAAAGGAGGCGAAGGCCAGGGAAGATCAGGAATTTGCCAGAAAGCAGGAAAAAGAGCGGGAGGACCGCAAACAGGTCCGGAACGTGGTCGGCCTTTTCATCATGCTGGGAGCCGTCCTTTTCGCCGTGGCCGGGATCTATGTGCCTCCGATCTGGGCGAAAGTCCTTCTCTTTGTGGGGGCCGTCCTTCTTGGCGTAACCGACTATTTTTACCAGCGGAGCAGAAGCCGGATGCTGGAAGCGGAGGCCGAGCTTTTCAAAGCCCGGGAATCCTTAAAAAAAGCAGCCTGGAAAAAGAAGGTGGACGAGCAGGAACGCCTGCGCTGGCAGCTTGAAAAGGTGAAAGACTCTCTGAGAGAAAAACAGCTGGATTACGAGAATTTAAGGGAATCCGTGGCGGAGCTTCGGAGTACGGACAGCCGCCTGGATTCGATTGACGAGGAGCTCAAGGCCGTGAGCCAGGCCCTTCTGGCCATTGGGGAGATCACCCGGGAGATCTACGATGAGTCGGCCTTAAAGCTCAATGCTTTTGCCTCCGGCATCATGGATGAGATTGTGGGAAAAGATTTCGGCGAGCTCTATCTCGATCAGGATATGGAGATCTGTGTCCGCACCGGCGAGCAGACGCTCCGGCTTTCCGACGAGAGCTACGGGACTCTCTCTCAGGTCTATTTCGCGGCCCGGATGGCCATCGGAAAGACGCTAAGCGACCGGGAATCTATGCCAATTGTTCTGGACGATACCTTTTCCATGTACGATCCGGAACGGCTTCTGGCGGTCTTCCGGTGGCTTAAGAAGAGCGGCAGCCAGGTGATTCTTTTCACCAGCCGCCTTTTGGAAGCGGAAACCGCTGAAAAGGTGGAAAAAGAATAAAAAAGCGGGAAGAAATCTCAAAGCAGAAGATTTCTTCCCGTTTTTCATTACTGATTGTTGTGCTCTTTTAAGAACTTGTTGATCCGGTTCAGTGGGCTTAAGAGGCTGCTGATGGAGGTATCATGGTTCAGAGTATCGATGATGTAAGCGATGTATTTGCTCATATCACAGTTTACATAATACGGTTTCTGAAGAAGCTCCGGTGTCTGGTATACAAGGTTGGTGGTCAGGAGGTAGTCGAAGAGACCTTCCTCATAAGCCTTGTCGAACTTGTCCATACCGTCGGTGAAAAGACCAAAAGTAGCACAGATGAAGATGCGGCCGGCTTTTCTCTTTTTCAGCTCGGTGGCAACCTCGATCATGCTGTCTCCAGAGGAGATCATATCGTCGATGATGACCATATCCTTGCCCTCTACGTCAGCACCCAGGAACTCATGAGCAACGATGGGGTTCTTGCCGTTTACGATGCGGGCGTAATCGCGGCGTTTGTAGAACATACCCATATCCACGCTGAGTACGTTGGACATGTAGATGGCACGGCCCATGCCGCCCTCATCCGGGCTGATGATCATCATGGTGTCTTTATCAATGTGAAGATCCGGAACAGCCTTGAAAAGACCCTTGATGAACTGGTAAACAGGCTGTACGGTCTCAAAGCCTTTTAAAGGAATCGCATTCTGGACACGGGGATCGTGAGCGTCGAAAGTGATGATGTTGTCAACACCCATATCCACAAGCTCCTGCAGGGCCAGGGCACAGTCGAGAGATTCACGGCCGGTACGCTTGTGCTGGCGGCTCTCATACAGGAAAGGCATAATAACAGTGATTCTCTTTGCTTTTCCACCTACGGCAGCAATAATACGTTTCAGGTCCTGGAAATGGTCATCCGGGGACATGTGGTTGGTATAACCGTACAGGGAATAGGTCATGTTGTAGTTGCACACGTCAACCATAATGTAGAGATCGTCTCCGCGGACCGATTCCTTGATGACACCTTTGGCTTCACCGGAACCGAAACGGGGGGTTGCTGTGCCGATGATATAGCTGTCTCTCTGATAGCCCTTGAAAGCAATGTTGCTCTTGTGCTCATGCTCCCGCTCATTGCGCCAGGCAACCAGATAGCTGTTGACCTTATCACCCAGCTCTTTGCAGCTTTCCAGGGGAATGATCCCTAAGGGGCCTACAGGAATGGTTTCCAGGTTACGTTCATCTGTTACTTGCATGTTTTTTTATCCTCCATCTAAAAAAGATATGACGTATATTCATACTTATCATATAGGAAGTTTTCGGGAAGGTCAAGGGCAATACCGGTGTTTTCAGCTTAAACTTCCGGGATTTTTCAGCTTTTTCAGGATCCGGATGTCGTCTCCGAAAAACTTTCTCATTTTGTAGCTGCTGGTGATCCGGGAAAAGACTCGCTCGGAGTAGGTGTCACGGAAAACGTTGAGCCCGAGGTTCGTGGAAATGATCGTGGATTTCCGTCTCGCCAGCCGCTCATTGATGCAGAGGAAAAGCTGGGTTGAGATAAAGGAGTTGGTAAGCTCCGTGCCGAGATCGTCGATGATGAGAAGGTCACAGTCGAAAATGTAGGCGTGCATGTTCTTCATCTCCTCCTCGGTTTCTCCGCGCTGGAAGGTGGTCCGGCCCAGAAGGTCGAAGAGCTCAAAGGCAGAAAAATAGATCACCGAATGGGCCGTTTTCAGAAGCTCCCGGGCAATGCAGTGGGAGAGAAAGGTCTTGCCCACGCCCGTATCACCGTAGAAAAAGAAATTCTGGAAATCCGTGTCGAAATTCCGGATGAAATCCATGGATTCCGCCACAAGTTTTTTCATTGTGACAAGGGAAGAAAGGCCGGTGGTGGGGCTCACCGACGTATCGGAATAGTAACGGAAGGAAAAATGATCGAAATTTTCCTCTTCCAGAATGTCCCGGATGTTGGACTGGGTGTAGAGAAGATCGATGACGGCCTGGCGGAAACAGTGGCATTTCTCCTGACCGATATAGCCAGTGTCCTGGCAGTCCGGGCAGTGGTAATGCATTTCAAGATAATCCGCCGGATAACCGTGGGAGGTAAGAAGCTCTGTTTTTTTCTCACTGAGAGCCTTGATATCCTCCCGGAGGTGGGAGAGGGCTGTCTCATCGCCTTCGAGGGCTTTTCTCGCGGAAGAGACGCTAAGAGAAGCGATCTCATGATCGATGGCGGCAAGCTCCGGGAGAGCCTCTGTGGCTCGGCGGATGCGTTCCTCCTGCTCATGGCGGTCTTCTGTCTGTTTGCGGTAATATTCCCGCATAATCTCATCGTACTGGGTATTTTTCAGCGCCATGGCTGCCTCCTTTTTCTATCAGTGGTTTAAAAGTTCTTTTTCGAGGCGGTCAAAATCGTAATCCCGCTGGTCGAAATTGTTGAAACGGTTGGAAGCGATCGTCTTGGGCTGTTTTTTCACCTTGGTCTTCGCGTGCTCCGTATCGAGGGGCTTGATGTCGTTTAAGTGGCGGACCTTCTTTTTCGACCAGTCTTCGAGGATCTTGTCCGCGTAGGCGAAGCTCGGGGAATGGGTCTTGGCGATGGTCCGGTTGCAGGCCTCCTCAATGATATCCAGCGTAAAATGGAAGGTGTCCGTCCAGCGGTCGATGTATTCCTTCTCCGTACGCGCCGGTCCGCGGCCCTTGATGCCGAAGGCGTTCAGTACGGAATAATATTTTTTATGGTAGAGATTGGTGCTGTTTTTCGCTTCCTGTACGGAGGTGATGCCTTCCTCGGCCCAGCCTAAAGCCACCTTTTCCATGTAGTGGCAACTTTTGTTTCCCTTGGAGACACAGTATTCCACGAGATATTCGATGAGATCCGTGGAAAAATGAAGGGAATCATAGTAGTACAGGATGTTTCCAATCTCCGTGGAAGTCAGGGGCCGGCCGATGTAGCGGGCGGCGATGAAGAGAAGCTGCTCCATATCGTCGTGGGATTTGAGTTCCGCGATCCGATCCGGACTTAAGGGAACCTTGGGCGGGGCCACGAAAGCGGGCTTCTCCGGCAGAACGGCGGCCTTCGGGGAGGGTTCCAGGAAATCGATGCCCGTCAGATTTCCTTCATTATCATAGGAGAGGGAGAGAAGCTGCATTTTCTCCCAGTATTTCAGGGCCCGGGTCACGTCCTTCTCCGTGTGTTCAAAAATATCTGCAATGCGGCCCATGGAGATCTCTTTTTCACCGGAAGCGCAGCGGAGAAGATAGAGGTAAATCTTTACAAATTCTCCGCTGGCTTCCGGCATATACTCATCCAGAAAGACGTTCCGTACCAGCGTCACATCCATATCGGGCTTTTTCTGTAGCTGAATGTTGTTCATAGCCTCACCTTTTAAAAAACTGTTTCCTTTCCGTTGATATCCATGAGTCATTTAAAGCCGCAGGGCTCGTACGCGCTGCGGCTGAATACTTTTGCTCAGTCTGACATACAGTATAACATAGAAAGAGGTCCGGAAGCAAGTACCGGAGAGGGTTTCTCCATGGAAAATTTCTCCGTTTCCGTCGTGATCCGGCGGTGTGTATAACCCTGCCTTTTTGTACGCCGTACGGAGAAATATGCGGGGATTTTTCTCAGTGACAGGCCTGTGGAAAATGTGGAAAATGTGGATAAATCGGTGGATAAAAAAGAAGCGCAACCGGAGAAAATGAGATAGAATCAACGATTCTACAGAATTCGACATATTACGGGAAAATAGTTATGTAAATCACTTTTTCCACAGCGCCATCCACAGAATCTGAAAAATGGAATGTGAATAAAACTGTGGATAAGGTGGATAACTTTTTCACACAGAGCGAGATAAATTTCGCTCTGATTAGCGGTCGTCAAATGCACTTGCACAAGTGCGTGCATTTTCCTTGTCGCCATAACAAAAAAGAGACGTAAGCCTGAGCCGTACGTCTCTTTTTATCGTGAAATTTATTTTCCTAAGATATGTTCCCCAATCTGGTAAACATCTCCTGCACCCATGGTCAGAAGCAAGTCTCCGCTCTCTGCATTTTCGAGAAGGTAATTCTCGATCGCATCGAAGGAACGGAAGTAGTGGGCGGGGGTTCCGAGGGCCTCAATCTTTTCCCGAAGGGTATCGGAAGTGATGCCCAAATTGTCGGTCTCGCGGGCAGCATAGATATCAGCCAGCACGACCTCGTCAGCCATGGAGAGAGCTTTGGCGAAATCATCCATTAGGGCCTTGGTACGGGTGTATGTATGGGGCTGGAAGACACACCAGAGCTTTTTGTGCGGACAGTTTTTGGCTGCCTTCAGCGTAGCCATGATCTCTGTGGGATGATGCGCGTAATCGTCGATGATGGTCACGCCGCCAATCTCGCCTTTTTTCTCAAAACGGCGGTCAGCGCCGGAGAACTCGGAGAGACCCTTTTTCATGGTTTCGATGTCAATGCCCAGAAGGTCGCCGAGGGCCAGGGCAGCGGTGGCGTTCCATACGTTGTGGATGCCCGGAACCTTGAGGGAAAACTGAGCCACAGGCTGGCCTTTTTTCACAAAGGTGAAGGTGGGGTGTGCGTGGTCGTCGAAGGTGATATCGGAAGCACTGTATTCGCTGTCGGCGCTGCTTCCGTAGGTGACGATCCGGCAGGGCAGGCCCTTGGTGATTTCCTCGTAGTTCGGAATATCGCTGTTGATGATGAGGATGCCGTTCTCGGGAAGCTTCTCGGCGAAGAGACGGAAGGAGTGACGGATGTCATCGATATCCTTGAAGAAGTCCAGATGATCCGCGTCGATGTTCAGGATGATGCTGATTGTCGGGAAAAAGCTTAAGAAGCTGTTCGTGTACTCGCAGGCTTCGGTGATGAAGGTATCGTGGCCGCCCACACGGATGTTTCCGTGGATGGCTTTCAAGATACCGCCGACGGAGATCGTGGGATCTTTCTCAGCCGCCAGCAGGATATGGGAAGCCATGGAGGTTGTGGAAGTCTTTCCGTGGGTTCCGGATACGGCGATGGAGGTCTTGTAGTTGGTCATGAGCTGGCCCAGGAGATCGGCTCTGGTCATCATGGGGATGCCCTTTTCCACAGCGGCTTTATATTCGGGATTGTCCGGATGGATGGCTGCGGTGTAGACCACGAGGTCCGTACCGTCCTTAATGTTGTCTGCGCGCTGACCGTAATAAATCGTGGCGCCGCGGCTGGTCAGAAGGTCGGTCAGGGGGGACTCTTTGGAATCAGAACCGGATACGGTGAAATGGGCTGCCAGCAGGATCTCTGCCAGGCCGCTCATGCTGATTCCGCCGATGCCGATGAAATGGACATGAATGGGCTTCTTGAAATCTATCTGATACATAGTGAAAATCTCCTTTTATACTTTGTGGCGGAGAAAAATCCGCATACTCTTTCTTATTATATCCTCTTTTACGGAAAATGGGAAGTATTTCTTCGGCGCCTGCTGTAAGGTCTGCGGAAAAAAGCCCTGTCGTTTTTATGCAGATTGCCGTGAAAAATGGAAAAAGTTGTGAGTAATAGTGCAAAACAGACAAAAACAAATCGCAAAATCCTTGTAAAAAGGTGGGATTTAGACAAATTCTATGAATAAATTGTAAAAATGAGGGTTTTTATGATTGTAAAAAGCGATAATTTTGGAAAAAAATACATCAAATTTTTGTAAAAAGTGTTCACATATGAGCGGAAGTGTGCTATAATCGTTAATACAATAAATTTACAACAAGAGGTGATAGCGTGATTAAGAAAGAAATGATTGCAATGCTGCTTGCAGGAGGCCAGGGAAGCCGTCTGGGTGTACTGACAGCGAAGGTGGCGAAACCGGCGGTTGCTTTTGGCGGAAAATATCGCATCATCGATTTTCCTCTCAGCAACTGTATTAATTCTGGTGTAGATACAGTAGGCGTTCTGACACAATATCAGCCCTTACGGCTGAATACACATATCGGGATTGGTATCCCGTGGGATCTTGACCGCAATATCGGTGGTGTGACTGTCCTTCCTCCCTATGAGAAGAGCGAGAACAGTGAGTGGTATACAGGTACCGCCAATGCGATCTATCAGAACCTGAATTACATGGAAAGCTTCAATCCGGAATACGTTTTAATCCTTTCCGGAGACCATATCTATAAAATGGATTACGAAGTGATGCTTGACTTCCACAAGGCAAACAATGCCGATGTGACCATCGCCGTTATGCCGGTTCCGATGGAGGAGGCCAGCCGCTTCGGTATCGTTGTGACTGACGATAATGCACAGATCACGGAGTTCCAGGAGAAACCGGAGCATCCGAGCAGTAATCTGGCATCAATGGGTATCTACATATTCTCATGGAAGGTTCTGAAAGAAGCCCTGGTGACTCTGAAGGATCAGAGCAACTGCGACTTTGGTAAACATGTCATTCCCTACTGCTTCGAGCAGGGCAAGAAGCTGGTAGCCTACGAGTACAACGGTTACTGGAAGGATGTAGGAACCCTCGGTTCTTACTGGGAAGCAAATATGGAGCTCATCGATATCATTCCTGAGTTCAATCTTTACGAGGAGTTCTGGAAAATTTATACCAGCAGCGAGATCATCCCGCCGCAGTATATTTCTTCTGAGGCAAAGATCGGAAAGAGCATCATCGGAGACGGCGCGGAGATCTACGGTGAAGTGGAAAATTCCGTTATCGGGCCCGGTGTTTTCATCGGCAAGGGAGCTGTGGTGCGTGATTCCATCATCATGAAGGAAGCAAGCATCGGAGCAGGCTGCGTCATCGACCGCAGCATCATTGCAGAGAATGTAAAGGTCGGCGAAAATGTTGTGACCAACGTGGGCGAAGATGTACCGAATAAATTAAAGCCAAAGGTATACTCCTTCGGTCTTACCACCATCGGCGAGGACAGTGTGATTCCCGCCAACGTGAAGATCGGCAAGAATACCGCCATTTCCGGCGAGACCACACCGGAGGATTATCCGGACGGAGTACTGGAAAGCGGTGAGACTTTGATTAAGGAAGGTGATTTAGCATGAGAGCAGTAGGAATTATTTTGGCAGGTGGCAATAATCACCGGATGAAAGAACTTTCAAATAAACGTGCGATCGCAGCTATGCCCATCGCAGGCAGCTACCGCAGCATCGACTTCGCACTCAGTAATATGACGAACAGCGGCGTTCAGAAGGTTGCTGTTCTGACCCAGTACAATGCCCGTTCCTTAAACGAGCACTTGAGCTCCTCCAAATGGTGGAACTTTGGCCGTAAACAGGGCGGTATGTTCGTATTCACACCGACCATCACCAAGGAGAACAGCTTCTGGTATCAGGGTACCGCAGATGCCATCTATCAGAACCTGGATTTCCTGAAAAGATGCCATGAGCCCTATGTGATCATCGCTTCCGGTGACGGTGTGTACAAGTTGGATTACAACAAAGTCTTGGAATACCATATCCAGAAAAAAGCCGATATCACCGTTGTGTGCAAAGAGCTTCCGTCCACCGAGGATGTGACCCGCTTCGGTGTGCTGAAGATGAACGAGGACTGCCGGATTGAGGAGTTCGAGGAGAAACCCATGGTGAGCAACTCCAACATCGTCTCCACCGGTATCTATGTGATCCGCCGCCGTCAGCTCATTGAGCTCGTAGAGCGCTGCGCCCAGGAAGACCGTTACGATTTCGTAAAGGATATCCTGATCCGTTATAAGAACCTCAAGAGAATCTATGGCTACAAGATGCAGGATTACTGGAGCAATATCGCAGCAGTGGATTCCTACTACAGAACTAATATGGATTTCCTGAAACCGGAAGTGAGAAACTACTTCTTCCATCAGTATCCGGACATCTATTCCAAAGTGGACGATCTGCCCCCCGCAAAATACAATCCGGGCAGCGAGGTCCGCAACAGTCTGGTATCCGCGGGCTGTATCATCAACGGAACCGTGGAAAATTCCATCCTGTTTAAAAAGGTATTTGTCGGCGAGAATTGTGTGATCAAAAATTCCATCATTCTGAATGACGTATATTTAGGGGACAACACACATATCGAGAATTGTATCGTGGAGAGCCGCGATACGATCCGGGCGAACTCCTACCATGTGGGTGAGGATGACATCAAGATCGTGATCGAGAAGAACGAGAGATACGTTCTCTGATCAGGCACGGCAGTTGAGAAGGTCTGCCGTAAGGGCACACAGAAACTGTCTGCCCTGTGGAAAAAGGAGAAAGAGCGAAAGGGGCTAACGAGGAATGAGGATTACAGATGTGAGAGTTAGAAAGGTAGCAAAAGATGGAAAAATGAAGGCAGTCGTCTCCATTACACTGGATGACGAGTTTGTTGTTCATGATATCAAGGTAATTGAAGGGGAAAAGGGTTTATTTATCGCCATGCCGAGCCGGAAAGCATCGGATGGAGAATACCGTGATATCGCTCACCCGATTAACTCTGAGACCAGAGAGCGCATTCAGACTATCATTCTGGAGCAGTATGAAAAAGCGGCTGCAGAGTCTGCCGAGGCGGAGGAAGCAGCAGAGTAGTTTTAAAAGGGAACAGATCCCGGAAACAGAGAAAAGAACAGGAGATACCGCAGAAAATTGCAGTTATGCATATCTGCGGTATCTTTTTGCGCGTTTATACTTGACAACACTTGGAAATTATGCTATGGTGATATTGTTGGAACAGTTCTATTCATTCAGAGATTACGGCAGTCTGCCGGGTGATGGTTTCATTCTGGGACCTCACATTATTCCAATGAGAACTAAAAGTAAAGAGGCAAGGGGAGGATGTGTATGGAATCCGTGCGTCTGCCGGCGGGGAAACTTGTGAATTTTCTTTTCCTGCAGACAAAAACCATCAGAGAGGCTTTGGGAAGAAAGGAGCAGCTCATGGGGAAAATTTCCTGTTTTTCTGCCGACAGGAGCGCACTGGACATTTTGCAAAGAATCCTGTACAATCGTGAGATGAAAGATTCGATTTATAAGAACAGGAGATAATTATATATGTATATCATAGCAGGACTTGGAAATCCGGGAAAGCAGTACGAGCATACCCGTCATAATGTGGGTTTTGATACCCTGGATAAGCTGGCAGAGAAGTATCACATCCCGATCGACACACAGAAACATAAGGCCGTCTGCGGCAGCGGCTATATCGAAGGGCAGAAGGTGATTCTGGTGAAACCCCAGACTTATATGAATCTCAGTGGTGAAAGTCTGCGGGAAATCATAGACTTTTACAAACTGAACCCGGCGGAGGAGCTCATCGTGATCTATGATGATATCAGTCTGGATCCGGGCCAGCTTCGGATCCGTGCAAAGGGAAGCGCCGGCGGCCACAACGGGATCAAGAGTATCATTGCCCATCTGGGAAGCGAGTTTATGCGGGTGAAGATGGGGGTCGGCGAGAAGCCGGCTCACTATGATCTGGCGGACTATGTGTTGGGCCATTTTCAGAAGGCAGACCGGGAGCTTGTGGAGGAAGCCATGGACCGGGCGGTGGAGGCCATTGCCATGATGGTTCAGGGGGACTGTGCCGGCGCCATGAACCATTATAATAAGAAGGTAGAGAGATGAAAGCTTTTACAGAACCCCTGAAAGCGCTGGGGGAATTTGAGTCCATACGGGATAGCCTGAAAAAACAGAAGGGCATGACAGAGGTGCAGGGCTGCATCGATGCCCAGAAGGCTCATTTTATCTATGGACTCAGCGAGGATTTTCTGTTCCGGGTCATTGTGACCTACAGTGAGCTGCGGGCCAGGGAGATCTACGACAATTACCGCTGTTTTGATAAGGACGTGCTGCTCTTTCCGGCCCGGGACCTGATCTTTTACAGCGCGGATATCCACAGCAGTCTCATCGTGCAGCAGCGAATCCGGGTGCTGGAGAAGATTCTCTCGGGAAAAGGAGGAACCATCATCACGACGATGGGAAGCTGTATGGATCACCTGCTTCCGCTGGGCGAGTTTCAGAAAAATATCCTGAAAATCGAGATCGAAAGCACGCTTGATCTCGAGGAGCTGAAAAAGACGCTGGTATCTCTGGGCTATGAGCGCATGGGCCAGGTGGAGGGAGAAGGCCAGTTTGCGATCCGAGGCGGGATTCTGGATATCTTTCCGCTGACTGAGGAGACGCCGGTTCGGGTGGAGCTCTGGGGCGATGAGGTGGATTCAATCCGAAGCTTTGATGTGGAGAGCCAGCGGTCCATTGAAAATCTGGAAGAACTGGTGATCTATCCGGCCACGGAGGTTCCTGCGGACTCGAAGCGCATCGAGGAAGGCCTAAAGCGTATGGAAGCCGATGTGAAGGCGGCGAAAAAAGTCATGGAAAAGCAGGGGAATACCGAAGGTGCTCACCGGCTAGGAACGCTTTTTTCCGAGACGAAGGAGAAGCTTACGGAGTTTCAGGGACAGGGAAGCCTGGGGCTTGACGGTATCGTGGACTATTTCTATAAGGAAACGGTCTCTTTTCCGCAGTATCTGGACCCGGAGCGGACGCTCTTTGTCTTGGATGAACCCAACCGGGTGCAGCAGGAGGGAGAGGCCATCGAGACGGAGTTTCAGGAGAGTATGACGCAGCGACTGGAGAAGGGCTATCTTCTGCCGGGGCAGATGAAGATTCTCTTCGGTACGGCCACAGCTCTTTCAAGGCTTACCGAACATCATACGCTGGGGCTCTCCACGCTGGAGGCGGCGAGAGGGCATTTTCAGATCGTGAACCAGTTCAGCATGTCCGTACGAAGCGTCAATCCCTACAACAACAGCTTCGAGCTTCTGGTGAAAGATCTGGCCCGCTGGAAAAAAGAGGGCTACCGGGTGATTCTTCTGTCGGGTTCCAGGACAAGAGCCGAGCGGCTGGCGGCAGATCTCACGGAAAACGGTGTCACAGCCTTTTATTCTGAGGATATGGACCGGGTGCCGAAGCCGGGGGAGATCATGACAGCCTGCGGAAATATTCACCGGGGCTTTGAATATCCGCTGATCAAATTTGTGGTGATCTCCGAGAGCGATGTTTTCGGCAAGGACCATAAGAAAAAGAAACGCCAGAAGACCTACGAGGGCCAGAAGATCCAGAGCTTTACCGAGCTTTCTGTGGGAGATTATGTGGTTCACGAAAATCACGGTCTCGGTGTTTACCGGGGTATCGAGAAAATCGTGGTGGACAAGGTCGCCAAGGATTACATGAAGATCGAGTACGCGGGAAAAAGCTTTCTCTATGTGCTGGCAACTCAGCTCGACGCGATTCAGAAGTACGCCGGGGCCGACGCGAAGCAGCCGAAGCTCAACAAATTGGGAACCCAGGACTGGAACAAGACCAAGACCCGGGTTCGTACGGCGGTAAAGGCCATCGCCCAGGATCTGGTGAAGCTCTATGCGGTGCGCCAGGCAAAGAATGGTTTTGTCTACAGCGAGGATTCGATCTGGCAGCGGGAATTCGAGGAAGCCTTTCCCTATGAAGAGACGGATGACCAGCTGGCAGCCATCGAGGCTACGAAGAAGGATATGGAGAGCACGAAGATTATGGACCGGCTGATCTGTGGGGATGTGGGCTACGGAAAGACGGAGATTGCGATCCGGGCAGCCTTCAAGGCCGTACAGGATGGAAAACAGGTGGTTTTTCTGGTGCCGACCACGATTCTGGCCCAGCAGCACTACAACAATTTCGTCCAGCGGATGAAGGATTTTCCTGTGCGGGTGGACCTTCTATGCCGTTTCCGTACGCCAAAGGAACAGACCAAAACCCTCACGGATGTGAAAAAAGGCCTTGTGGATATCCTCATCGGAACTCACAGAGTTCTGTCAAAGGATGTACAGTTTAAGGATCTTGGGCTTCTCATCATCGATGAGGAGCAGCGTTTCGGCGTGACCCACAAGGAGAAGATCAAGCAGCTCCGGGAAAATGTGGATGTTCTGACGCTGACGGCGACGCCGATCCCCAGAACCCTTCATATGAGCCTTATCGGCATCCGTGATATGAGTGTCCTAGAGGAGGCACCCAGGGAGCGGGTACCGATTCAGACCTATGTGATGGAATACAATGAGGAGATGGTCCGGGAGGCCATCAGCCGGGAGCTGGCCAGAGGCGGTCAGGTCTACTATGTCTATAACCGGGTCAACACGATCGTGGAGATGACAAACACAATCGCTAAACTGGTGCCGGAGGCCAACGTGGCCTTTGCCCACGGACAGATGAAAGAGCACGAACTGGAACGGATCATGTACGATTTCATCAACGGGGAGATCGATGTACTGGTGTCCACGACGATCATCGAGACGGGCCTGGATATCTCGAATGTCAACACGATGATCATTCACGATGCCGACAACATGGGACTATCCCAGCTCTATCAGCTCCGGGGCCGGGTGGGCCGTTCCAACCGTACCGCCTACGCCTTCCTTATGTATAAGAGAAACAAAATGCTGAAAGAAGTGGCGGAGAAGCGTCTTCATGCGATCCGGGAATTTACGGATCTTGGCAGCGGCTTCAAGATCGCGATGAGGGATCTGGAGATCCGGGGAGCCGGAAACCTGTTGGGAGCGGAGCAGCACGGCCACATGGAGGCGGTCGGCTATGATCTCTACTGTAAGATGCTCAATGAGGCGGTAAAAGAACAGAAGGGCGAGTGGCAGGAGAAGGAAGAATTTGAAACGACCATTGACCTGGATGTGAACGCTTTTATCCCCGAGCGCTATATCAAAAACGAGATGCAGAAGCTGGATATTTACAAGAGGATCGCCGGTATCGAGTCCGAGGAGGAGCGGGACGATATGCTGGAGGAGCTGATGGACCGCTTCGGGGAACCACCGAGATCCGTACAGAACCTTCTCTCCATCGCAAACCTCAAGGCCATTGCTCACCGCTGTTATTTTACCGAGGTGGCCCAGAAGGGCGATTTTATCCGGTTTACGATGTTTGAACATGCGATCGCCGACCCGGTGAAAATCGAAGAGCTGGTGAAACGAGGCAAGGGAAGGCTCAAATTCATCATCGATACGAATCCCTATTTCCTTTACAGCAAGCCCAGAAAGAACGGAAACGATAATCAGGACGTGCTCTATGTGGTGGGAGAACTTCTGAAGGAATTTCAGGCCCTCGTGCCGAAGGAAGCTTGTGAAAAAAGTGTGTAAATTCCACAAAATCGTTGCGGGAACGGGAAAAAAGGGCTATAATAGCAAAAGGTAATGAGACAGGAGGATCGTTTTTATGAACAAGTTAGGGAGAAAATTACTGGTAGCGAGTCTGTGTGCCTGCATGGCGGCGGCTTCACTTACGGGCTGTGGTTCCAAGGCAGGAAAGGCAGCGGTTACTGTGGGAGATGATACGGCGAGCCTCGGACTGGTAAATCTGATGCTGCGTTATAATCAGGCGCAGATGCAGAGCCTTTATGCTTCCTTCATGGGTGACAATATGTGGGAGACCTATGGAGAGACCACAAAGAGCAATATCGTTGAGAGCCTTGAAAATATGTTCCTGATGGAGCAGCATATGAGCGACTACGGCGTTTCCATCACGGATGAGGACAAGACAAAGATTTCTGAGGCGGCAACCCGCTTCATCGAGGAGAATGACGAGAAGACCGTAAAGGCCATGAATGCCACTCAGGAGAATGTGGAGCGTCTTCTGACTCTCTATACGGTTCAGTCCAGAATGTATAATGCTATCATCGCTGGTGTGGATACCAATGTGACCGACGAGGAAGCAGCCCAGAAGACTGTAAAATACGTTCTTTTCAGCACTGCAGGCAGCACCGATGAGGATGGCAACAGCGTGGAAATGAGCGATGAAGAGAAAGCAGCCAAGAAAGAACAGGCTCAGAAACTTCTGGATGCAGTCAAAGGCGGCGAGGATATGGCGGATGCCCTTACCGAGCTGGGCGAGGACCGTTCTCCGGTGACGAGCTCCTATGGTGCAGATAACGGAACTCTGAACGATACGCTGAAGGAAGCCGCTGACAAGCTTTCTGACGGCGAGGTGGCAGATGAGCTGATCGAGACCGACGGCGGTTACTATGTTCTTCAGATGGTGACGACCTTTGATGAGGAGAAGACCAACGAGCAGAAAGAGACGATTCTTTCCCAGAGAAAGAGCGATCTCTATACAGAGACCCTGGACGGCTGGAAAGAGGACGCGAAGATCTCTACAGATTCCGATTTGTTGACAGAGCTCGACTTTACTGATACCTATCAGATGAAGGAGACCGAGACGGAGACTTCCACCGATACCACTGAGACCGAGACTGGCAGCGAGGCAGGTTCCGAGGCAGAAACCACGGAAGCAGCAACCGAGGCGGCATCTGAGGCAGGGACAACAGAGGCAGCAACCGAGGCGGCATCTGAGGCAGAGACAACAGAGGCAGCAACCGAGGCAGCATCTGAGATCGAGACCACAGAGGCGGCTACGGAAGCAGCATCTGAAACAGAAACTGAGACTGCTGCGGAGAAATAATCTTATGATACCAGTGTCAAAAGGTCAAAAAGCTGTTCGTGCTTGCACGATAAGGCTTTTGAACTTGGGACACGCCAAA